>JBAXFC010000142.1:0-8188 GCA_037140135.1 Chloroflexota bacterium | reverse complement strand
GCGTCCGGGAACGAGGGCTACGACGGCAGCGGCGCGCCATCGCTCTGGGCGGCGTGGCTGATGCTGGCCGCGGTCCCCGCAGGCCTCGGCTACCTGGTGGCCGGCGTGGATGCTCGAGGCCTCGCGACGGCCGTGATCGGCGGCCGGGTGGAGGGACGGCCGCTGCGCCTGCGGGAATCGATCGCCGTGACGCGCCGGCGGTTCTGGCCGCTGCTGGGCGTCCAGCTGCTGCTCGGGTCCGTCTCCCTGCTCATCGGCCTCATCGCCCAGCTCGCGGTCCTGGCGCTTGTCGGGCCGCTGGAGGCCGCGGACACGGTGGACTTCGTGGTGTCGCTGGCGGTCAGCCTGCTGGTCGCTACCCCGTTCGTCTACGTGCCCGCAGCGCTGATCCTGGGCGAGGTGGGGCTCGTCGAGGCGATGACGCGCTCCGTGCGCCTGGTCCGGTTCCGGCTCCGCCTCGCCGTCGTCATCACGCTGTTCGGCGTGCTCAGCCAGTTCATCGTCCTGTTCGGCATCAGTGCCGCCGCCGACGTGGTGGGACGCGCGGTCATCGGCAGCGGGCTGGCCGGGAGCTTTCCGCCGCCCCTGGTCATCCCCATCGCCGCAGCGCTCACGTTCGCGTTCGGCACCCTCCTGTTCCTGGTCGAGGCGATCGCCGCGGCACCGGCGGTCCATGCCTTCGAGGCCCTGACGCACTACACGGCGGGCCTGGAGGCGGGCCGCAGGCGCCCGGCGCCGGCGCGGCGCACCTGGCAGCCGTGGTTCACGCCCGGGCTTGCGATCGGTGCCGTCGTGGCGCTCGTCGCCCTCCTCGGCGGCGTGCTGGCCCTGCCGTCCTGACGCGCGGCCCGCAGCGGCCCGGGACGAGCGGCCCCGGTCAGTCGATCCCGAGCTCGGCCAGGCGGTCCTCGTCCTCGATGCCCAGGTGGTGGGCGAGCTCGTGGAGGATGGTTATCCGCACCTCGTCCGCGAGGTCGGCAGGATCGGGGTAGTCCTCCTCGAGGGGCAGGCGGAAGATCAGGATCCGGGTGGGCACGGGGATCCAGTCGCCGCCCCACTCGTTGAGGGGGATGCCCTCGTAGAGGCCATAGAGGGTGTCGTCGGGCCGCAGCCCGTTCTCGCGCAGCTGCTCGCGGCTGGGCTCGTCCGCGATGACCACGGCGATCTCGTCGAGCGCCTTGCGGAACGGGGAGGGGATGGAGCGGATGGCGTCGTCCACCAGGCGCTCGAACCGCTCGTGGCGGACGGCGTGGGGTCGTCGGTTGGCGAGCCGTGACCCGCGGCGCTGCTTGCTCATGGCGCCCGTATCCTAGTCCCGATGACGCTCCACCCGACGCCGCCGGACCCGCTGGTGGCCTTCGTCCCGGACACGGTCCTGGCACCGCCGCCGGACCCGGCTGCGGTGCCCGAGGGGTTTCTCGTCGCCTCGGCCGACGGCGCCCGCATCCACTTCCTCGACTGGGGCACGCCGGCCGGCCCTGGCGGCGTGCCGGGCATCCTGCTGCTGCCGGGCTTCCTCGCGCCTGCGTGGTCCTGGGCGCCGGTCGCGCGCCGGCTGGCCGGGCTGCGGCACGTGGTGATCGCGGACCTGCGGGGCCACGGGCTCTCGGACGCGCCACCATCCGGGTACGACACGATCACGATGGCAGCCGATGTCGCCGCCGTGGCGGAAGGTTCCGGCCTGCTCGACGGGGGACCGGTCGTGCTTGCCGGGCACGGGTTCGGGGCGTCCCTGGCGGTGGCCGCCGCAGCCCGGCTGGGCGCCGCGTGTGCCGCCGTGGTCCTCGTGGACGGGGGCTGGGAGCGGACCGAGGAGACGACCGGCCTCGATCTCGACGAGTTCCTGCGCACCCTCGACGAGCCGCCGGAGGTGCTGCGCTCGATGGGGGCGTACCTCGCGGACCGGCGCGCCTTCGATCCGCCCACCTGGGATGCGGACCAGGAGCGCGCCGCCCGTGACGCCGTGGTGGAGACGGCGGCCGGGCACGTGGTGCGGGCGGTGCGCCAGCACGTCATCGCAGCCTGCGCGCGCTCCATGTACGCGTATGACCCCGCCGCGGCACTGGCGGCGGTTGCCGCCCCGGTGGTGGCACTCGTCGCCCTGGCGTCTGGTGACGCCGCGATCCGCTCGGACGAGCTGCGCCGGTCCGCCACGGCGCGAGCGACCGCCGGCCGCCCGGCCGCCCGGGTCGCCGTCTTCCCGGGCGACGCCCACAACCTCCTGCGCTACCGCCCGGCGGATGTCGCGGCCGCCATGCTGGAGCCGATGGCCGGGTCCTGACCGGCCCTTGGGTCCAGCGCCCGCCTCGCGGCCCGGGACGTCGCGCGGAACGCCGCCCGGGAGCCGTACGGCCTCGGTAGGATCGGCACCTGCACCCGTGCGCTCCCCGAGAGCGTGCCGCCAGCAGACACCGAGCCGACACGGAGTCCCCGATGCGCGTCGTCTACTCGCCCCTCCACCTGGGCCACGAGATCACGCTCCAGACGGTCCTGGGCGTCCAGGTTCCCGCCAACGAGGTCGCCGACCGCGCCGAGCGGATCCGGGCGACCCTCGTCGCCGACGGCGGCTTCACGCTCGCCGAGCCGACCGAACACGGCGAGGAGCCGATCACCGCGGTCCACGATCCGGGCCTGCTCGCGTTCCTGCGCGACGCCTGGCGCGACGCCCGTCGCGTCGGCCACAAGTACCCGTCCCTGATCCCGGAGACGCTCGCCGTCTGGGGTGCCACCGAGGGCATGTCGCCGCAGTACCGGCACGAGACCCCGAGGCCGGAGGGACGCGCCGGCTACTGGGCGCTGGACACATCCTCCCCGATCGTCGCCGGCACGTACGCTGCGGCCCGGTCGGCCGTGGACGTGGCGATGACCGCGGTGGACCTGGTCCTCGGAGGCGAGACAGCGGTCTACGGCCTCTGCCGCCCGCCCGGACACCATGCCGCCCGGTCGATGTACGGCGGCTTCTGCTACTTCAACAACGCCGCCATCGCGGCCGAGGCCCTCGCGCGCCAGACCGGCGAGCACGTCTCGATCCTCGACGTGGACTACCACCACGGCAACGGCACCGAGCAGATCTTCTGGCGTCGCGGCGACGTGCTCTACACGAGCCTCCACGCCCATCCCGAGCGCCAGTACCCGTACATCCTGGGCTGGGAGGACGAGCGCGGCGAGGGCGAGGGCGCCGGTGCCAACCTCAACATCCCGCTCCCGGCCGGCACCACGAACGAGGAGTACCTCACGGCCCTCGACCGGGCGCTCGACCGGATCGCCGACGAGCCGGGCTCCACGATGGTGGTGAGCCTCGGTTTCGACACCTACGCGCTCGATCCGATCTGCGACTTCGCGCTCACCACCGACGTCTACCACGAGGTGGGGAAGCGGGCAGCTGCCACCGGCAAGCGCCTGGTGATCCTCCAGGAGGGCGGGTACTACATCCCGGCCCTCGGCGAGAACGCCAGGGCATGGCTGCGCGGCGCCGAGGGCCGCCCGTTCGATCCGCTGCCGGCGCTCGGCTGGACCGCGGGCGGAATCCGGGCCTGAGCACGCCGGCGGCCCCCGGCACGAGCCCCTGCCCCGGCTGCGGCGAGATCCTGGTCGTCGTGGATGGGGCGACGCACCCCTACGTGGGAGCGTCGTCCGCCTGCTGGACCCGGTTCGCGGAGATCAACGCCTCGCTGCCGCGGGCCGGCGCTGGGCCGCTCCAGCGCCTGGTGACCGACGCCTACATGGTCCAGCACCCGGGTGTGCCCGAGCGCCGGGCCATCCAGTCGGTGGGGCTGCACCTGGTCGCGCTGTGCCTGGTGCTCGAGCACGGCTTCGGGGTGGACCGGCTGTCGGCGACGCTGGCCGGCCTTCTCGCGCGGCCGCCGGCATGGCGCTGGCTGGAACCACCGGTCCCCAACGGGACCTCCACCGTGGGCGACGCGTGGGCGGCCGCCGGGCGCGGCGAGGTGGCGGCCGGCATCGACGGCTACGTTCGCGGGGTCTGGGCGGCATGGTCGGCGTGGCATCCGGTGGTGGACGGGTGGGTCCGCGAGGCCGGGCTGGGATAGCATCGCCAACCATGAGCGAGCATCCCGAGCCCCGCGACCTCCCCGAGAGCGTCCGCCGCATCGTCGACGAGATCGAGACCGAGATCGGCGACGCCGGTGACGCCGCCGCGGCCTCGCGTCCCGACGGCATCGAGGCGGCCGTCCGCCAGATCCTGCTCGAGGTGGGCGAGGACCCGGACCGTGAGGGCCTGCGGGCCACGCCGGACCGGATGCACCGCATGTACCACGAGCTGACCGCCGGCTACCACGTCGACCCCGAGCGCCTGATCAACCACGCGATCTTCGAGGTCGGCTACAGCGAGATGGTGGTGGTCAAGGACATCACGTTCTACTCGCTGTGCGAGCACCACCTGCTGCCGTTCTTCGGCCATGCCCATGTCGCCTACGTGCCCGACGGGCGGGTGATCGGGCTCTCGAAGATCCCCCGGATCGTGGAGATGTACGCGCGCCGGCTGCAGGTCCAGGAGCGGATGACCCAGGAGGTCGCCGAGTTCCTGATGGAGCGCGTCGCCCCCAAGGGCGTGGGCGTGGTCCTCGAGGCGACGCACCTGTGCGCAGCGATGCGCGGCGTCCAGAAGCCCGGGACCGTGATGACGACGGCGGCGGTCCTGGGGCTCTTCCGGCGCAATGACAAGACCCGCGCGGAGTTCTTCGCGCATATCGGACGGCCGTCCCCGGGCGCCTGAGGCCACGGACTCCGGGCAGGGCGTGACCGCCCGGAGACATCTCGCCCTGCCCGCCCCGTCCGCGTGCGCCTACAATCGCGCCATGACCGACCGACCGCTCAAAGTGCTGATCGCCAAGCCGGGTCTCGACGGCCACGACCGGGGCGCCAAGGTCCTCGCCCGCGGCCTCCGGGACGAGGGCTTCGAGGTCGTCTACACGGGCCTCCGCCAGACCCCCGAGATGATCGTGACCGCCGCTCTCCAGGAGGATGTCGATGTCGTCGGCCTCTCCATCCTGTCGGGCGCCCACATGACCCTGGTGCCGCGGGTCTGCGCAGGGCTCCGCGAGCGCGGCCTGGACGACGTCCTCGTGACGGTGGGCGGGATCATCCCCGACGACGACATCGAACCGCTTCGCGCGGCCGGCGTCGCAGGTGTCTTCGGGCCCGGGACCACGATCCGCGAGGTCGCCGACTTCATCCGGGCCAACGCCGCGCCGCGCGAAGCGTGACGGGGACCCCGGCCGGGACCACGCCGGCGGAGCGCGCCGCGGCCCTCTCCGACGCCGCCCGGTCCGGCGACCGGCGCGCGCTGGCGCGCCTCCTGACGGCGGTCGAGAACCACACGGCCACCGCAGAGCACGCGCTCCGCCGCCTCTACCCGCTGGCCGGGGCCGCCCATCTCGTGGGGATCACCGGGCCGCCGGGTGCCGGCAAGTCCACGCTGGTCGCCGCGCTCATCGCCGAGCTGCGCGCGGTCGGTCGCACGGTGGCGGTCGTCGCTGTGGACCCGTCATCACCGATCACCGGCGGCGCCCTCCTCGGAGATCGGGTCCGGATGCAGTCGTACGCCTCGGACGACGGGGTCTTCATCCGCTCGATGGCGTCGCGCGGGCACGCGGGTGGCCTCGCCGCCACCTCGACGGCGGCCGCGGCCGTCTTCGACGCCGCGGGCTTCGACATCGTCCTGCTCGAGACGGTGGGCACCGGCCAGAGCGAGGTCGAGGTTGCTGCGGCGGCCGACACGACCGTCGTCCTCGAGGCGCCCGAGATGGGTGACGAGGTCCAGGCGATCAAGGCCGGACTGCTCGAGGTGGCCGACATCGTGGTCGTCAACAAGGGCGACCGGCCGGGCGCCCAGCGGACGGCGGCCCAGCTGCGCGCGATGCTCGGGCCCGTGGTCTCGCGCGAGGAGGCGGACCCGTCGCGGCCCGCCCCGAAGCGGCCCGAGGTGCTGGTCACCACCGCGGCCACCGGTGAGGGCGTGCCGGCGCTGCTGGCCGCGCTGGACCGTCACCGCGCCGGGGGCGCAACCGGCATGACGACAGCCGCCCGCAGGGCCCGCGCCGCCGCCCAGGTCCGCGCGGTCCTGGTGGAACGGCTCTGGGACCGGCTTGCGGCACCGTCCGCGGCCGGCGAGACCGAGGCTGCGATCGTGGCCGTCGCGGCACACGAGATGGATCCCTACGCGGCCGCGGACCGACTGCTGGCCGTCCTCCGCGCCGAGGAGCACTGACCATGGGCATCGAGCGGGTCTTCGTTGCCGGGGCCGGACTGATGGGTCACGGCATCGCCCAGGTCCACGCGGCCATCGGCAAGCAGGTCACGCTCTACGAGCCGGACCTCGCCCGCGCGGAGGCCGGCAGGGCGAGGATCGCCGGCAACCTGGACCGGGCGGTGGCCAAAGGCCGGCTGACGGTGGACGAGCGCGATGCCGTCCTCGGCCGGCTGACGCCGACGTCGGATCTCGCCGGTGCCGCCTCGGCGGACCTGGTCATCGAGGCGGTCTTCGAGGACCTGGCCGTCAAGTCGGCGCTCTGGGCATCGCTCGACGCGGTCTCCCCGGCCGGCGCGGTCTTCGCCAGCAACACCTCCTCGATCGCCATCGACCGGCTCGCCGCCGCCGTCTCGGAGGCCCGTCGCCCGCGCTTCCTGGGCATGCACTTCTTCAGCCCGGTCCCGGTCATGCCGCTGGTCGAGCTGATCCGGGGTGCCGCCACCTCGGACGAGGCGGCCGACGCCGTGCGGGCGCTTGCGGGCGATCTGGGCAAGCAGCTGATCGTTTCGGCCGACCGCCCGGGCTTCATCGTCAACCGGATCCTGATCCCGCTCCTCGGGGAGGCGATGCGCGCCTACGAGCAGGGGGTGGGCACCGCTCGCGACATCGACACGGGCGCGAGGGTGGGGCTCAACCACCCGATGGGACCGCTCGAGCTGTCGGACTTCATCGGGCTCGACGTGGTGCTGGGCATCATGGGGGTGCTCCACGAGGGCTTCGGTGAGCCGCAGTTCGCGCCGCCTGCGGTGCTCGTGGAGCTCGTGGCCGCCGGACACCTGGGCCAGAAGACCGGACAGGGGTTCCACACCTACCCGCGCTGACGCGCCGACGGGGGCCGCGTCGGCGGCCACGGGTCCGACCTCGCCCCGCCCCCCCCCTCGCCCGGTTCAGCGGGAGGCGAACTCGCGGATCCGGGCAGCGAGCGTCGTCAGCTCGAACGGCTTTGACAGCACCTCGACGCCGGAGCGGCGACTGAAGGCGGCCAATTCGGCCTCGCCGGCGTCGCCGGACATCAGGATGAAGTGTGCCTGCAGGTCGGGCTGGACCTCGATGGCTGCCGCGTGCAGCTCCATCCCCGTCATCTCGGCCATCCGCTGGTCCGCCATGATGACGTCCACCGGCTGCTGGCGCAGGATCTCCAGCGCCGCCGCTCCCGTGGACGCCTCGAGCATCTGCATGCCGGCCCGCCGCAGGACGCGCCCGATGAGCGACCGGATGGCCACCTCGTCGTCGCACACCAGCACGACCAGGCCGTCGTCAGCGCCGCCGCGGTTGCCGCCGGAAGGAGGAACCCCGCCGGCGGGTGTCGTGCGCGTTTGGGTCCCAGCCCGCGGAGCGGGCGTTCCCGCCCGTTCGGAGCAGGGCAGCAGGAGCATGAGGGTGTTCGCGCCCGAAGCCGTCGGCCGGTAGCGCAGGTCGCCACCCATGCCCCGGGCCAGCGAGCGGCCGACGGCGAGCCCGAGGCCCGCGCGGTGGCTCGTTCCGCGCGGCGGCAGGGGATCGAACAGCAGATCGCGGTCCGCAGGCGGAACCGGAGCCGCCGTGTCCTCCACGGACAGCCCGACGCAGCGGCCGCCCTCGCCCGGCATGGTGATGCCGCGGATCGCCAGGCTGCCGCGCGCCACCCGTCCGCCCAGCGCCTCGATCGCGTTCAGGGTCACGATCGTCAAGGCCTGCCGCAGATCGGCGGCCGAGGCCGTCACGTCGGGCAGGGTGTCGGGGACGTCGATCACGAGCTCGACGTCGGCCAGCAGATGCCGCGTCATGCCGATCACCTCGTCCACCGCGGCCGCGGGCCTGATCGGCTCGGGTGCCGAGGGGCGCGATCGGGCGAGCTCGAGGAACCCGCGGACCAGGCGCTGGGTCCGGTCCACCTCGGTGCCCAGGAGGCGGACATCCTCGCGGAAGTCCTCGGGG
>JBAXFC010000141.1:0-8209 GCA_037140135.1 Chloroflexota bacterium | reverse complement strand
CAGATGTCCTGGCTCGCGGCGTGCATCACGCGGGCCACCTGCGGGGCCTGGACGAACCCGACGACGAACACGACCAGGGCTGGCTGCGGACCGACGACCGACAGGGCCATCAGCACGAAGACGAGCGAGGGCAGGGCGAGGAGGATGTCCACCGAGCGCATCACGATCGCGTCGTAGCGGCCTCGCAGGTACGCAGCGGAAACGCCCGCGACGGCACCCAGGGCCACCCCGAGCAGCGTGGCGATCGAGGCGAGGATCAGCAGGCGCCAGCCACCATGGAGGACCCGCGCGAGGACGTCGCGGCCCAGCGCGTCGGCGCCGAGCAGCCCGCCGTCAGGTCCGGGCGGGGCGTAGGGCGCGGCGACGAAGGAGAGCGGGTCGGAGCCGGGGATGAACGGGCCGATGAAGGCGACCACGACGACGGACAGCGTGAGTCCGGCGGCGACCTTCCCGCGCCGGGTTCGCAGCGCGCCGGCCAGCACCCGGGCGATGGCGCCGCGAGCCCGCCGGCGAGGCGGCACGGTGATGGTGTCAGAGGTGGCCACGCCGGCGCTCACGACCGCGGATACCTTCGGCGGGGGGTGACGAGCAGGACGGCGACGTCGGCGACGAGGTTGATCAGGACGTAGGTTGCCGCCAGCAGGATCACGATGAACTGGATGACCGGGACGTCACGACCGCCGATCGCATCCACCAGCAGCAGGCCGATCCCGGGGAAGTTGAACACCTTCTCCACCAGCACGATGCCGCCGGCGAGGTACAGGAGGTTCAGCCCGATCGCCTGGATTGCAGGAGGCAAGGCATTGGGAAGGGCATGCCGGAAGAGCATCCGAGTCGAGGGGACTCCCTTGAGACGGGCGAGCTCCGCGTAGTCGCTGTTGAGGGCCTCGATCATGGTCCCGCGGGTCATCCGGAAGATGTATGGCGTCGTCACCAGGATGAGGGTCAGGACGGGCAGCACGAGCTTCTCAGGTGACTGCCACACGTAGGTCCCCGGACTAAGCACCGATACCGCGGGGAACCAGTGGAAGACCTTGACCGAGAACACGATCACAACGAACACGCCGACGACGAACTCGGGCATTGCGTTGGTGACAAGGAAGATGATTGACAGGATCTGGTCCACGATCCCGTCCCGGCGGGGTGCGACGAGCACCCCGAGGACGACGCCCAGGAGGGACGACACGACGGCCGCCACGACGACGAGGACCATGGAGTTCGGCAGTCGTTGCCAGACCAGCTCGGTGACCGGCTTGTTCTGCGCAAGCGACACGCCGAAGTCACCCTGCAGGAAGTTGGCGGCCCAGGTGAAGAACGCCTGGACCGGCGGCTTGTCCAGGCCGAGCTGCTCGCGAAGAAGGGCGACTCGCTCCGGCGTCGCGCTCTGGCCCAGGATGGCCGTCGCGGCGTCGCCCGGCAGGATCAGTGTCGCCCAGTAGAGGATGAACCCGACCGCGGCCACGGACACCACCCCGAGGCCGAGACGGCGGAGCACAAGCGACCGGATCGGGTGATCCCGCGGCGAGGCGGTCTCCTCGAGATCGGTGGCATCGATCGCCGGAACGGTCGGCGCCAGCGCCATAGGGTGTCCTCGACGTCAGTGGGGGGCGGGTTGGCGGACCCCGGGCGAACGGCGTTGCCGTCGCCCGGGGCCAGAGCGTGGATCAGGAGGAGAACCAGAACGCCTTGAAGTTGAACGCGCCGAGCGCCTGGCCGGTAGCCGAGGCCGTGACGCCGTTGAGGGTCTTCACCGTCGCGTCGATCACGGGGAAGTGGTACGGGATGATGTTGCCGCCCTTCTCGAAGTCGAACTTGAGCATCTCGGCGATGATCGCCTCGCGGCCAGCGTCGTCCGGCGTGGCAAGCGCCTTCTTGAACATGGCGTCGTAATCCGGGTCGTTCTGGTGCGTCGCGTTGAACGGCGCCGTGCCGAGCGTGCCCTGCGAGACGGTGACCAGGTACGGCTGGTACGGCCAGTAGTCCTGCGAGAACGCCACCTTGAGGTACGACTGGGCGAAGTAGTCGGTCGGAGTCTGGTTGGTGATGTTCACGGTGATGCCGGCCGCCTTGGCCTGGGTCGCGAAGACCTCGGCCACCTGGACCATGCCCGGAGCGCTCGGCGTGGTGACCAACTCGAGGGTCAGGTTCTCCTTGCCGGCCTCCTTGAGCAGCGCCTTCGCCTGCTCGATGTCCTGGGCGCGCTGCGGGCCCGGCGCCGTGAACAGGGGGTCGAGCGTGCCGAAGACGTCGTTGCCGATCGAGCCGTTGCCGCCGAAGACCTGCTTGAGCATCTGCGGCCGGTCAACCACCAGGCGGAGCGCCTGGCGCACCCTGACGTCATCGAACGGCGCGGTGTCCACGCGCATCGTGATCGGGCCCCAGCTGCCGGTCTCGGCAATGGTGACCGTGTAGGCACCCTGCAGTGCCGCGATGGACGCTGCGGTCAGGTAGTTCACGCAGTCGAACTGGCCGGACTGGAGGCCGTTGACCTGTGCCGTCTCGTCGGCGACGTTGGTGGTGATGATGCCATCGAGGTACGGCATCCCCGGCATCCAGTAGCTGTCGTTGCGGACGACCTGGCTCTCGACACCGGCGGTGAAGCTCTTGAGCTTGAACGGGCCGGTGCCGATCGGGTTCGCGGGGTCGTAGCCCTCGGGGACCATGTAGTAGTAGACGAGGCCGAGCGCGTCCTTGAGGATCGAGAACGGGGCGTCGAACTTGAGCGTCATCGTCAGGTCGTCGATGACCTTCGAGCCTGCGATGTTGACGCCGAGCAGCGTGCCGGCACCCGGGAACTTGTTGTCCATGATGCGCTTGAAGCTGAACAGGACGTCCTTGGCGCCGAAGGGCTTGCCGTCGTGCGTCACGACGCCCTTCTTGACGCGGATGGTCCACTCCGTCGCGTCCGCGTTCGGCTCGATCGAGTCCGCAAGGACGAACTCGGGCACCCCGTCGTCGCCGAAGCGGACGAGCTGGTCGTACAGCTGCGCGACGCGCGCATAGTCCGTGTTGGTGATGGGATTGTGGGCGTCAAGCGAGTCGGACGCGGCCCCGCCCTGGGCGCCGAAGCGGAGCGTGCCGCCCTTCTTGGGCGCGCCGGCGTCCGAAGGGGCCGCGCTCGGGGCCGTCGTGGCAGTGCCACCGCCACCCGACGACGCGGCAGGGGTGGGGCTCGTGGACCCACCGCAGGCGGCCAGGAAGCCGCCGGCGCCCACGGCCACGACGCTCGCGACGGATGCCTGCAGCATCTGGCGACGCGTGACGGGAGTACTGGAAATCAATGCGCGGCCCCGGTCGCGGGGATCGGACAGATCGGCCATGGTATTGCCTCCTCCTCCACCGGACCGCTCGACCCGCACCTTGGGGAGAGCGGCACACCCAGCCGAACGGGCCGGGTGTCATTGCTGCAAACTAATCGGTCCCTACCGAACATGTCAACCCGGTTTTCCCGTTTTTGTGCGCTGTAGGAGTACAACAGCCCAATTCTGTGCACAAAGACGCCCATCCCGGTACGGGCTCCGGTGCCGGCAACGGTGACCACGCCGCTCGTGCCGCATCCTGCCCGGTCTCGCGGGACCGCGCCCGCGCGGGCTCAGCAGCGATTGACGGCGATGTGCCGCGGCGGGTGGGCTCGACGACGCCGGGCAGGCCGTTCTCGGTCGGCCTCCGCCGTGACCGGATCAGCCAGGGGCGCGAGAAGGCGCCGGACATCGTCACCCGATGCCCGCCAGGAGCTGGCGCAGCCGTGCGGCCCGCTCCGGGGCCACGACTCCAACGGGCCGGCGTGTGGGGCCGGGCTCCAGGCCGACCATCTCCATGCCGGCCTTCACGGCGGCGGTGTACGGCCCGCTGACGAGCACATCCAGGATCGGCCACACGCGATCCCACTGTGCCCGTGCCCCGGGCACATCGCCGGTGGTGATCGCGTCATACACGCCCACCAGCTGCCGCGCGACCAGGTTGGCCGCGCCGATGACCACGCCGGGGGCGCCTTCGTTGAGCGCCGCGAACGTGAGCACGTCCCAGCCCACGAAGGTGCCGAAGTCGGCCGCATGCCCGTGGAGCATCTTGAGCACCGCGGACAGGTCGCCGCTGGTGTCCTTGACGTACCGCACGTTGGGAGCCGCAGCGGCGAGCTCCGCGATCCACGGTCCCGTCATCGTGATCCCCGTCGCCGGCGGCAGGTTGTAGACCATGATCGGGATGTCCAGCGACGCCGACAGGTCCCGGTAGTAGTCGCCGGCCTCGTCGAGCGTGACGGGCTCGTAGTACGGCACCACGGCCATCACGCCGGCAGCACCCGCACCCTGTGCGTGCTGGCTGAGGCGCACGGCCTCAGCGGTGCTCATGGCGCCCGTGTGGGGCACCACCGGCACCCTGCCGGCCGCCTCGTCGATGACGATCTCCACGACCTGCATCCGCTCGTCGGCGCTGAGGGAGGCGAACTCGCCCGTGGAGCCACACGGGATGAGGCCGTGGATCCCGGCCTCGATCGTGGTGCGGACCAGTGCGCGCAGCGCCGGGACGTTGATGGCGTCGCCGTCGGCGGTGAGCGGCGTGGCGACCGCCGAGTAGACGCCATGCCAGGGTGCGTTCACGAAGCAGTCTCCTGTGCGCTTGCCGTGGTGGGGGTGTTGCGGAGATGCGAGGTGACCTCCGCCTCGATCTGGACCGGGTCACCGGTTGCGATGATCTCGAGGAAGCGGGCGTGGAGGGCGGCGACATCTGCGAGACGTCCGAAGGAGCGGTGGTCGACGGCCAGGCCGAGGCGCAGCTCGGTCTCCCACGTGGCCCACAGTCCGGCCAGCCGGCGGATGCCCGGCGCCTCGTAGAGGGTCCGGTGGAAGGCGAGGTGCGCATCGATCGCCCGGCCAACGTCACCCGCGCCAGCGGCCTCATCCATGGCGGTCACGATGGAGCGCAGGCGGACGCCCCCCACGCCGCGGAGATGTTCCAGGCCCTGCGTGACGGCCCACGGCTCCATGCGCTCGCGCAGGCGGGCGATCTCGCTGATGGCAGCCGGGTCTGCACCAGCCACGAAGGCGCCGCGGTACGGCACCTTCACGACGAGCCCCTCTTCCTCGAGGCTCCGCAGCGCCTCACGCACGGGGCCGCGGCTGACGCCGAGCTGGGTCGCCAGCCCGACTTCGCGCAGCTGGCTGCCAGGGACCAGCCGCCCGGTCAGGATCGCCTCGCGCAGCGCGATCGTGGCCGGGTCCCGCATCGGGACCGGCGTGATGGGTCGGAACGTGGGATCGTCGGGCATCAGATGGCCTGCAGCCAGGTGTCGTTGAGCGTGAAGCCGTTCGGGAACGGGTCTGTCGGGTCCAGGCCGACCTGGTGGAGACCGGTGATCCAGGCCTGCCCGGCGACATCCGGCACGACCGCGGGCAGGTGGCCGACCATCGTCTCGGCCCGGACCCACGACTCGAATGGGGTGCCGATCAGTGACGTGTGCACGAACGGCTCGTCGATGGCGATCTCGCCGCGGGCATACATGACGGCCAGCCGCGCGCAGGTCCCCGTGCCACAGGCGCTCCGGTCGATGCGCCCGGGCGACACGACGACAGCGTTGACGGCGGTGAGGCGGCCCCCGGCGTCCCGGGTGACGGGTCCCGTGAACTCGGTCTGCGTGATGCCCGCGATCTGCGGGTTCCCGGGGTGCGTGACCGGGATCTGCTCGGCGGCCGCAGCCTTGATCTCCTGGCCGGCGACGCACAGGTCATGCGCCTCGTCGGGGGTCAGCGCGAACCCGGCCGAGCGGGCATCCACGAGGGCGTACGTCATCCCGCCGTACGCGACGTCGACGGTAAGCGTGCCACGCCCGGGAACCTCCACCGGGACACCGAGCCGGTGCACGAACGCGGGCTGGTTGGTGAACCGGACGGCGGTGACCTTGCCGTCCTTGCACGTGCAGTGGAGGCGGATCAGGCCGGCCGGCGCCTCGAGCACGAGCTCGGTGACCGGCTCGGTCATCGGCAGCATGCCGGTCTCGAGCAGCGTGGTCGCGACGCAGATCGTGTTCGATCCCGACATCGCGGGATACTCGGTGGGCTCGAGGATCACGTAGCCGAGGGCGGCCTCGGGGTGGTTCGACGGCAGGATGATGTTGGCGCAGTGGTGGACCGCGCCGCGGGGCTCGAACAGCATCAGGTGCCGGATCTGGTCCAGGTGCTCCTCGAGGTACAGGCGCTTGTCGAACATCGTGTGGCCGGGCACATCGCCCACCCCACCCGTGATCACCTTGTTGACCTCGCCCCCGGCGTGGACGTCCACGACGTTGAGCACCCGGCTCCAGCGCATCCTGTCTCCTCGCTGCTATCCGTCGGACCGATGGGTCGGCATGGTCACTCCGCCCCGTCCGGCACGTAGATCGGGCCACGGGCGATCACGGGATCCAGGATCCCGGTTTCGAGCTCCTCGACGATCTGCTCCATCCGTGCCGGTGACCGCCGCTGCCTCGGATAGCCGAGCCGCTCGAGCACCTCGGGCAGCTGGAAGTAGGCGCCGGCCACGACGGCCGACAGCGCCTGGAACGTGTCGGGGGCCGAGTCGTGGAGCCGGCGGAGCGTGGCTGGGACCACATCCGGCGCGGCGTCGGCCAAACCTGCCGCCACCACGACCAGCTCGTCGAAGGCATCCGCGCGAGCCGCAAGGCTGCGCAGCAGCGCCTCCTCGTACCCGTTGCACGCGCTGGGGGCGGGGTCCCGCTCCGTGCCCGGCAGCAGCGCGTCGGCGATCCGCAGGAACCCGGCCAGCTCCCTCCCGGCCAGCGGACGCGGCGGCGTGCGGCGGCGGGACGGGATCGAGAGACGGACCGGCAGGCCGGTCGGGCCGGTCACGCCGGTCACGCCGGCACCTCGAGGTTCCGCGCCGTGTCGGCGATATGCCGGCCGACACGCAAGGCGAGCGCGGCGATCGTCGAGGTGGGGTTCACGGCACCGCTGGTGACGAAGAGGCTGCCGTCCGCGACGAACAGGTTCGGGCAGTCGTGCGCACGGCCGAAGCTGTCCACGACCGACGTGGCTGGGTCATGGCCCATGCGTGCGGTGCCGAGCAGGTGGCCGGGCTGGTCAACCCAGAGATCCTGCTCGAAGGTCTCCACGGCGCCCATCACCTCGTGTGCCTCGCGCAGCCTGGCCACCGTGAACTCGAGGATCCTGCGCGTGTTGTCGCTGATCCGGTAGTGGATCTCGGGTGCCGGGATGCCGTCGCCGTCCACCAGCGTCGTGGACAGCGTCACCCGATTGGATTCGAGCGGGAGGTCCTCCGTGTTGGCCGCCCACAGCAGGCCGCCAGGGGCGCGGCGAGCGACATCGTGCACTGCCGGACCCCACAACCCGTCGTACCCCAGGGACCGGTGCGCTTCGAGCGTGTTGAGGATGCCGGGCCACGGCAGGGCGTGGAGCTTCGACCCGCGCACGAAGCCGCGGGTCGTGTCCGTCTCGTAGAACTGCAGGGAGTAGATGAGCTGGCCGAAGGGGCCGAGCATGCTCTCGAGGTCCCGATCGTAGAACCCGGTCGAGGTGCAGTTGGGGTGGAGCATCAGGTTCCGCCCCACGAGCCCCGAAGCGTTCGCGAGGCCGTCCGGGTGGCTGGCCGACGCAGACAGCAGGAGCAGCCTTGGCGTACCGACGCCATTGGCGCACAGGACGACCGCCGACGCCCTCTGGTCGTGCGTGGCACCGCTGCGGTCGATCCATTCCACGCCGGTCGCCTGGCCCTGGTCGTTGGTGAGCACGCGGCGGACGCGGGCGCCGGTCACCAGCCTCGCACCGGCCTGCATCGCCTGCGGCCAGTACGCGATGTCGAAGGATGCCTTGGCTCCTTCCGGGCACCCCCACTCACAGACACCCCAGCGGGCGCACGGGGCCAGCTCACGGATGCGCTGGGTGGGGATCGCGTTGACGCCGGGCCACCAGTGCCACCCGAGCCGGTTGCACGCCTCAGCCGCGAGGAGTCCGGCCCTGCCCATGGGATGCGGCGCCATCGGGTAGTCGAGACCCTCCGGGTAGGCGGGATCGCCGCCGAGCCCGGAGACGCCGATGAACGCGTCGATCTCGTCGTAGTAGGGCGCAAGCTCCCGGTACGTGATCGGCCAGTCGTCCGCCACCCCGTCGAGCGTGCGCACCCGGAAGTCGGATGGGACCAGGCGCGGCCACTCCGCCCCGTAGAACGTGCTGCTGCCGCCGACCGCGTTGTACATGAT
>JBAXFC010000140.1:0-8221 GCA_037140135.1 Chloroflexota bacterium | reverse complement strand
GATGTGGAAATCGCCGAGACCTTCTACAACTCGGTCACCCGCCGGATCCTGGTGGGCGCGGGCTACGAGGTGCTGGAGGCCGCCGATGCCGCCCAGGCCCGGGCGGCCGTCGATGCCGGCCGCCGGATCGACATCCTCGTCTCCGACGTGATCATGCCCGGCATGCTCGGCCACGACCTGGCGAGGCTCCTGCGCGAGACGAGCCCGGGCCTGCCGGTCGTGTTCATGTCCGGCTTCACGGGCGACGACCTGCCCACGGACCTGCTTGACGCGCGAAGCCGGTTCGTCGCCAAGCCGTTCGCCGCCGCGGAGCTGGTCGGGGCGGTGGCCGAGCTGGTTGCGGGCGCCGGCCTCGACGGGCAGGACCTCGACGCCGCGGCCGCCCCGCACGATGCCGGTGTGCCACACGGCTGACCCGCGGACCTGCGACCATCCACCTGTCCGCGCGCGGTCACGGCCGTGCCCGCCGGACGACCGGTGACGAACGGAGGGACGCGGATTGGCGACGGTTGACGCAAGCCTGCAGAAGGTGCAGCGGATCCTGGCGAACGCCTTCGATGACGTGATGCTGGCCAAGGACGGCTACGCCATCGAGCGGGGCAGCACCAGGGTCAACATCGAGGTCAAGGAGTGGGGCAAGGATCCCCAGGGCGAGCCGTCCTCCATCGTGCGCATCTGGGCGCCGCTGGTGCGGGAACTGGCGCCCACGCCGGACTTCTACCACTGGGCGGCCACCGAAGGGCAGAAGTTCCTGTTCGGGACCGTGACCGTGGTGGACAGCGAGGACGGCTCCTCGTGCTTCGTCGCCTTCGACCACACGCTGCTCGCGGACTACCTGGACCCTGACGAGCTGGTCCAGGCCGTGGTCGCGGTGGCGGTCACCGCGGACGAGCTGGACGACAGCGTCCACGACAAGTTCGGCGGCAGGCGCTACACGGACCCGGATCCGGACGCCAAGTAGATGGCGCTCCCCGACGAGATCGGCGACGAGGCGCTCGCCGTCGCCAAGAAGTGGTCCCACCCGGAGGTGGAGCCGCGCCACGTGCTATGGGCGATCGTCCGCGAGCTGGGCGACGATGCCCCGGACGGACTGACCCTGGACGCCGTCCGCGCCTGGCTGGAGCCTGCGGGGGACGCGGCCAGGACGCCGACCGTGTCGGCGGCGGCCTCGGCGGCCATCGATGCCTGCACGGACGAGGAGGCCGCCGCCGCGCAGGCCACCTCGATCGTGGCTGCGCTCAAGGGCACCGGACCCGCGCCCGGAGGGGACGCGACCACGGCCGTCGCCGGCGGGGAGGCCAAGCCCGTCACCCGGGATCCCAAGGCCGCGGCCACCGGGACGGCAACGGCTCCGGCCGGAGCCGTGGCGCCGGCCAAGGAGAGCCTGGAGGACCTGCTCGCCGAGCTCGATGCGCTGGTCGGCCTGGCGCCGGTCAAGGTGGAGATCCGCAAGCTCGTGGCGGTCCAGCGGCTCAACGCGGAACGGCGCGCCAAGGACCTGCCGGAGGTCACCGGCAGCGCCCACCTGGTGTTCACCGGGGACCCCGGCACCGGCAAGACCACCGTGGCCCGGCTCGTCGCGCGCCTCTATGGGTCCCTGGGCCTCGTCTCCCGCGGCCACCTGGTGGAGGCCACCCGGGCGGACCTGGTGGCGGGCTACGTCGGCCAGACCGCGCTCAAGGTCCAGGAGGTCGTCCGCTCGGCCATCGGCGGAGTCCTGTTCATCGACGAGGCGTACGCGCTCTCCACCGGTGACGGCCAGGACTTCGGCGGCGAGGCGGTGGCGACGCTGGTCAAGATGATGGAGGACCACCGCGACAACCTCGCGGTGATCGTGGCCGGCTACCGCGACGAGATGTGGCAGTTCGTCCGCTCCAACCCGGGCCTGCGCAGCCGGTTCACCCGCTACATCGACTTCCCCAACTACTCGCCCGACGAGCTCGCCTCGATCTTCGAGACGATGGCAGCGACCGCCAGGGTGCGCACGGATGCCGGCGTCCGCGACCGGGTCCTGGGCGTGCTCGCGCAGGCGGGCAGGATCGAGGACTTCGGCAACGCGCGCTACGTGCGCACGCTGTTCGAGCAGGCGTACGCCAACATGGCCGCGCGGGTGCTCGCGGACGGCAGCATCGACGCGACGGAGCTGGACCTGCTCACCGAGGCCGACATCCCGGACGCGCAGACCCCGTCCGGCGGCCACAGCCACCACATCGGGTTCGAGCCCCGGTAGTTCCCCCGGCAGGTCTCTGGGGCAGGGGTCAGGGGAGGCCGCCCGGGACGGGCGCCGAGGCCTCGTAGGTCTGGGGCAGCGAGCCCGAGAAGTGGACGCCGCCCTCGACCAGCTCGAAGGTGCCGATCTCGAGGCCGTCCACCTGCGGCAGGCGCGAGGCGAGGTAGTTGTTGAGCGCGTCGGAGGCCTGGGTGGCGAGGTCGCCCGGAACCGGGATCTTGCCGAACTCGAGCTGCGTGATCGCCACCTCCACGGACGTGGGCCCGGTGACGTCCAGCGTCCACGTGGCCCAGACGGGTCCGGAGGCGGGATAGCCCCACGCGGAGAGGTCCACCATCGCGGCCACCTCCGCGGATCCGGCGTGGAAGCGCATGTGCACGTCGCTGATGCCGGGGGCCGGGTTGCCCATCTCCTTGAGGGCCATGATCTGGCCCTCGGTGAAGGTGGCGTCCACCTTGACCGAGCCCGAGAAGGAGTGGGGCGAGGCGAAGGTGTAGTTCTGGGCCGGGGACGGCATCTTGATCCCGTAGCCCGCGACCAGCGCGTCGAAGCCGGCCTGGTCCGGGGCGGCCTCGCCCAGGTCACGCGGCTTGTCGTTGCCGAAGAAGCCCGTCAGGACCGGGACCTTGGCGACGCCCGCGAAGGCCGCGAGGACGACGACGATGACGGCCAGGACGACGACGAGGCCGAGCAGGCGGACGAGCAGGCGCATGGATCGGTACCTCCGGGCGGGCCTGGGCGGCCTCCTTGGCTGCAAGGGTGCCCCGGTTCGCGCGCGGCGGCAATGGGCCGCTCACCCCCCAACGTGGGGGCGCAAGGTCCCGTCGCGGCCGTGCCACCGGATGCAGGGGCAACGGTCTGGCCGGGTGATAATCGCCGCCATGACGACGCAGGACCAGCCGGCCACCGGCGCATCCCCTCAACCCGTTCCGCCCGCGCAGGCCCCGGAGGCGCGCCGGGCCGCAGCCGGCAGCAGCCGCCGGCACCTGGCCATCGTGCTGGGTGTGGCGCTCATCACCCTGGGCGCGGACATCGTGGCCGCCATGATGTCCGGCAGCCTCGCCCTGATCGCGGATGCCGCGCACCGGGTGACCGACGTGGTGGGCATCTCGATCGCCTTCGGCGCCGCCAGCATCGCCTCCCGGCCCGCCACGCACCAGCGCTCCTTCGGGTACGCGCGGGCGGAGGTCATCGCCGCGTGCGTCAACGCAGGCCTGCTCGTGGGCCTCGGGGTGTTCATCGCGTACGAGGCGCTGACCCGCATCCTCGCGCCCGAGACGCCTGAGCCCGGCCCCATGTTCGTCGCCGCGATCATCGGCCTCATCGGCTCCGGCACCGCCGCCTGGATCCTGCGCTCGGAGCACGATGGCTTCGCGGCCCGCGGTGCGTTCCTCGACGTGATCGGGGATGCGGTGGGCTCGGTGGCCGCCATCGCCGCCGCCATCCTCCTCCTCGCCACGGGCTGGCCGTATGCCGATGCCATCGCCTCGCTGGCGGTCGTGGTGCTGGTCGTGCCGAGGGCCCTGTTCCTTCTGCGCGATGCGGTCAGCGTCCTGATGGAGTCCGTGCCGCCCGGGGTGGACCTGGCCGCGATCCGGGCGCGCATCCTCGCGGTCCAGGGCGTGGTCTCGGTCCACGACCTCCATGCCTGGCAGATCACGGCCGGCCTGCCGATGCTCACGGCGCACGTGGTGGCCGCCGACGGCGAGGACATCTGCCGCGTCCTCGACCATGTTGACCACGCCATCGAGGCGGACTTCGACGTGGAGCACAGCACGATCCAGGTGGAGCACGTCGCCCGCCCGATCGAGGGCGACGCACATCCCTGACCCGCGCGCCGACCACCCTCGCCGGTAGCCTCTCCCGATGCCGACCGCACGCGTCTCCGTGCTCCTCGTGGTCCTGTCCGGGATCCTGTTCGGCACGGCCGGCACGGCCCAGGCCCTGGGCCCCTCGGACACGACACCGCTCGGCCTCGGGATCCTGCGGATCCAGATCGGGGCGGTCGCCCTCCTCGTGGCCATGCCGTTCCTGGGCGGCTCGCCGCGCCGGCTCCTCCACCTCTGGCGCCAGCCCGCGATCCTGATCACGTCCATCTCGGCGGCCGTCTACCAGCTCTGCTTCTTCGCGGGCGTGCTCCAGGTGGGCGTCGCGCTGGGCACCCTGGTGGCCGTGGGCACCGAGCCGATCTTCGCAGGCCTCCTCGGCTGGCGCATCCTCCGCCACCGGCCGACGCCGGGCTGGCTGGCGGCCACCCTCGTCTGCGTGGCCGGCCTGGTCCTGCGGTCCGTGGGCAGCCTCTCGGGCGCGGGGGAGGCGGTCGGCGCCGCTGTCGGATCCGCGCCGGTGACCGGCCTGCTCCTCGCCCTCGGCGCCGGCCTCTGCAGCGCCGGCTACACCGTCGCCGCCAAGCGCCAGCTGGACCTGGGCGCGACGGCGCTCGAGGTGCCCACGGCGAGCTTCGTGCTCGGCGGTGTCCTCCTGCTGCCGATCCTCGCCGGCCAGCCGCTGGGGTGGGTTGCGGCCCCGTCGGGCGCCGCGCTCGCCGTGTACCTGGGCGTGGCGACGATGGCCATCGCCAATGTCCTCCTCACCCGTGCCATCCACGGCCTGACGCCCGGCCCGGTCGCGACGCTGATGCTGACCGATCCGGTGGTGGCCACGCTCCTGGGCGTGGTCGTGCTGGGCGAGCGCCTGGACCTCCTCGCGGCGCTGGGCCTCCTGCTCGTCTGCGGCGGCCTCATGGCCCAGGGGATCCTGGCCGCGCGTGGCTCACCCGACGACCAGGAGCCGGTCCCCGTCCTCTAGGGCCTGCTCCCGGTCCGCAGGCGCCACCGCTTGTGACAGGCTGCTGTCACATCGGGTCCCCACGATGCCGCCAGGCTCGCCCGGCGTCCTTGGGGGGACAGGGCGAGCCGAACGCCACCCGGACATGGAACGACCGCCACCCGCTGCGGGCGACGGCCGTCCGATCCGCTGCGGCGCCGGCGGGCACCGCAGGTCAGCTACGTGGTCAGCTCGTGCGGGCTGGACCAGCTGTGCAGCGTGGCCATGTAGTTCGCCCGCTCGAACGCCGTGGGGTCCGCGACCGTGGCCGCGCTGGCGCTGCCACGGAGCTGGGACACGGAGTCGTATTCGCGCTCCGTCATCCACGAGGTGAGCTCGTTGAGCATCGCGCGGATCGCGTCCGGCCCGTGACGCAGGACCGCAGAGGCGGTCATCGCGACGTCGGCGCCCACGAGGAGCGCCTTGGCCACGTCGTTGCCGGAGTGGATGCCAGAGGTGGCGGCCAGCCCGACAGAGGTTCCCAGCTGCGGCCGCAGGATGGCGATCCAGCGCATCGGCAGCCGGAGCTCCGAGGGATGCGAGAGCGCGACCCTGGTCACGACGTCGAGCGTCTCGAGATCGAGGTCCGGCTGGTAGAAGCGGTTGAACAGGACCAGGCCGTCGGCGCCGGATCGCACCGCGCTTGCGGCGAAGCCTGCGAGGGCGCTGTAGTACGGGCTCAGCTTGACGGCCAGCGGGATCGTCACGGCCGCGCGCACCTCGGCGATGAGCTCGAGGTCCATCGCCTCCCGGTAGGCGGACTTGACGGACGGATCGGCGACGAGGTGGTAGAGGTTGAGCTCCAGCGCGTCGGCGCCGGCGTCCTGCATCAGGCGCGCGTAGCGGACCCAGCCGCCGGAGGTCGCCGCGTTGAGGCTGGCGATCACCGGGATGGAGACCATGCGCCTGGTCTTCTCGAGGCGGGCGAGATACCGGTCGCCGATGCCCTTGTAGGCGCCCATGTTCGGGAAGTAGCCCAGGGCCTCGGCGAACTGCTCCGTGCCCGCATCGAGCGAGCGGGAGAGCTCGATCTCCTCGTTGACGATCTCCTCCTCGAAGAGGGAGGGGAGGACGAGCGCCCCCGCCCCCGCCGCCTCGATGAGCTTGCAGGTTGCGGGGTCACCGGTCATCGGCGTCGAGGACGCGACGATCGGCGACGCCAGCTCGAGCCCGAGGTACCGGGTTCGCAGATCAGGGCTCACGCCTGGTCTCCCTTCTCCGTCCCGGTGGCCGTGCCGACCGGCTCGTCACCATCATGTGCGTGGAGGTGCGGCACGCTGCGGTGCACGCCCGAAAGCTGCTCGTAGTATCGCCACTTCTCGTCGGCGTCGGCCTGGATGAGCTCCGCGAGCTCCGCGGCGCGCTCCGGGTGGGTGCGCTCGAGGATCGCGAAGCGGGTCTCGCTGGCCACGAAGTCCTTGATCGGGATCGAGGGCTTGACCGAGTCGAGCTTGAACGGCTGGCCGTCGTCGGTGACGCTGGGCTGGAAGCGGTAGAGCGGCCAGTAGCCGGACTTGACCGCGTCCTTCTGGTGGCTCATCGACTTGCTCATGTCGATGCCGTGGGCGATGCAGGTGGAGTAGGCGATGACGAGGGACGGTCCATCCCACGCCTCGGCCTCGATCAGGGCCTTGATCGTCTGGGCGTCGTTGGCGCCGAGGCTGACCTGGGCCACGAAGACGTTGCCGTAGGCCCGGGCGATGGCGCCGAGGTCCTTCTTGCCGGTGGGCTTGCCGGCCGCCGCGAACTTCGCGACCGCGCCGCGCGGGGTGGCCTTGGAGGCCTGGCCGCCGGTGTTGGAGTAGACCTCGGTGTCGAGGACCAGGATGTTCACGTTGCGGCCGGACGAGAGGACCTGGTCCAGCCCGCCGAAGCCGATGTCGTAGGCCCAGCCGTCGCCGCCGATGATCCAGATGCCCTGCTTGGCGAGGTCCGTGGACAGCGTGAGCAGGTGCCGGGCATCCGCCGCGTGCTCGCCGGTGACGCCCTCGAGGATGGTCCGGAGCTGCTCGATCCGTGCCCGCTGGGCGTCGATCTCGGGCTCGGTCTCCTGGGGTGCGTCGAGCAGCCCGGCCACGAGCGTCTCGCCGATGACCGCGGCGAGCTTGCCGACCAGCGCCCGGGCGTAGCCCGTCTGGGCGTCGAGGCCGAGCCGCATGCCCAGGCCGAATTCCGCGTTGTCCTCGAACAGGGAGTTGGCCCACGCGGGACCGCGGCCCTGGCCGTTGACCGTCCACGGGGTGGTCGGCAGGTTGGCGCCGTAGATGCTGGAGCAGCCGGTGGCGTTGGCCACGATCATCCGGTCGCCGAAGAGCTGGGTGACCAGGCGCAGGTACGGCGTCTCACCGCAGCCGGCGCAGGCACCGCTGAACTCGAACAGCGGCTCGAGGGCGGCCGCGCCCTTGACGGTGTCGCGCGGGATGGCCTGGCGGTCCAGCTGGGGGACCGTCTCGAAGGCGTCCCAGCGGGCCCGCTCCTCGTCGCGATGCTCGAGGTAGGGGGCCATGTTGATGGCCTTGTGGCCGACGTCGGTCTTGCTCTTGGCCGGGCAGATGTCCACGCACACGCCGCAGCCGGTGCAGTCGTCCGGCGCCACCTGGATGGTGATCTTGTGACCGGGCAGGTCGCGGGACTTGAACTCCTTGGACGGGAGCCCGGCCACCGCTGCCGCGTCCGGGTAGACCTTCATCCGGATGCTCGCGTGCGGGCAGACCATGGCGCACTTGCCGCAGTCGATGCAGATCGCCTCGTCCCAGACCGGGATCGAGGGGGCGATCGCCCGCTTCTCGTACTTGGTGGTGCCGGTCGGGAAGGTGCCGTCCACGGGCAGCGCGCTGAGCGGCAGCAGGTCGCCCTCGCCGGCCATCAGGCGGGCGGTGACGGACTTGATGAAGTCAGGCGCGGAGTCCGGCACGAGCGCCCGCATCGGCAGGGCGTCGCCCACCGGCTGCAGGGTCACCTTGCCCAGGCGCGCGATGGAGGCGTCGATGGCCGCGTAGTTGCGCTGGACCACCGCGTCGCCGCGCTTGCCGTAGGTCTTCTTCACGAACCCCTTGATGCGCTCGATCGCCTCGTCGGCGGGCAGCACGCCCGAGAGGTGGAAGAAGCACGGCTGCATGATCGTGTTGATGCGGTTGCCCATGCCGGTCTCGGCGGCAACGGCCA
>JBAXFC010000139.1:0-8234 GCA_037140135.1 Chloroflexota bacterium | reverse complement strand
GCTTCACGTTCTCCGAGCTCAGGATCTTGTCCAGGCGCGCCTTCTCGACGTTGAGGAGCTTGCCGCGCAGCGGCAGGATCGCCTGGAAGCGGCGGTCGCGGCCCTGCTTGGCGGAGCCGCCCGCGGAGTCGCCCTCGACGAGGTAGACCTCGCTCTTGGCAGGGTCACGCTCCTGGCAGTCGGCCAGCTTGCCCGGCAGCGACATGCCGTCGAGGGCGCCCTTGCGGATGACCAGGTCGCGTGCCTTGCGGGCGGCATCACGCGCGCGGGCCGACATCAGGCACTTCTCGATGATCCGCCGGCCGTCGCCCGGGTTCTCCTCGAGGTGCTGCGAGATCGCGTCGGCCAGCGCGCCCTCGACCTGGCCCGCAACCTCGGCGTTGCCGAGCTTGGCCTTGGTCTGGCCCTCGAACTGGGGGTCGGTGAGCTTGACGCTCACGACCGCGGTGAGGCCTTCGCGGACGTCTTCGCCGCTGAGGCTCCCGTCGGACTCCTTGAGCACGCCGGCGCGCTTCGCCCAGTCGTTGAGTGATCGGGTCAGCGCGCGGCGGAAGCCGGTGATGTGGGTGCCGCCATCGACGGTGTTGATGTTGTTCGCGAAGGCGAGGACGTTCTCCGTGTACGTGTCGTTGTACTGGAGGGCGACCTCGACGGCCGTGCTGCCGTCCTTGCGCTCGCAGTAGATCGGGCGGCTGTGGAGCGTCTCCTTGTTCCGGTTCAGGTGCCGGACGAACGAGACCAGGCCGCCCTCGAAGTAGAACGACCGCTCGCGCTCGTTGCGCTCGTCGCGGAGCGTGATCCAGACCCGCTTGGTCAGGTAGGCGGACTCGCGGAGGCGCTGCGAGATGGTGTCGAACGAGTAGTCCGTGGTGTCGAACATCTCGGCGTCGGCCTGGAAGACGGTCCTGGTGCCTTTGCGGGTGCCCTGCGGGCCGACCTTCTCGACCTTGGTGATCGGCTTGCCCCGCTCGTACTCCTGGCTCCAGACGCCGCCGTCGCGGGACGTCTCGACGCGCAGCCATGACGAGAGCGCGTTGACCACCGATACGCCGACGCCGTGCAGGCCGCCGGAGACCTTGTAGCCGCCGCCGCCGAACTTGCCGCCGGCGTGGAGAACGGTATGGACCACCTCGAGGGCGTCCTTGCCGGTCGAGTGCCTGCCGACCGGCACGCCGCGGCCGTCATCCTCGACGGTCAGCTTGCCGTCCGCGTGGATCGTCACGAGCACCGTGGTGGCGTAGCCCGCCATCGCCTCGTCGATCGAGTTGTCCACGACCTCCCACACGAGGTGGTGGAGACCACGCACGTCGGTCGAGCCGATGTACATGCCGGGGCGACGGCGGACCGCCTCGAGGCCCTCGAGGACCTGGATGCTGTTGGCGCCGTAGTCGCTGCCGGGCGCCGCCTTGACCTTGCGGGTCCCGGCGGCCCGACCGTTGCTGTTCGCCGGCACCTGCTGGTCGCCGCCGTCTGTCACGCGTTCCCTCCGATCAGGCGCTCGTACAGTCGGCCGAGCTCTTCGTCGCTGTAGTACTCGATCACGATGCGGCCGCCGTTGCGCGACCGGCTGAGACTCACCTTGGTGCCGAGCTGCTGGCGCAGCTCCTCCTCGACCCGCTCGAGGTCCGGGTCCAGGCGTCTGGCCGGCTCGGCAGGTGCGGCGTGGGGCTTCGGCTCCCTGAGGCGGCGGACGAGCTCCTCTGCCTGGCGGACCGAGAGGCCCTGGTTGACGACGGTGGACAGCACGTGCGGCTGGCCGTCCACGGGCAGGCCTCCGAGCGCGCGTCCATGGCCCTCGGTGATGCGTCCCGCGCCGATCGCCGCCTGCACATCGGGGTGGAGGTCCAGCAGGCGGAGGGTGTTGGCCACCGTGGCGCGCGCCTTGCCGACCCGCTCGGCCACCTTCTCCTGCGTGAGCCCGAACTCGTCGATCAGCTGGCGGTAGGCAAGTGCCTCGTCGATGGGATCGAGATCGGCACGCTGGAGGTTCTCGACCAGCGCCACCTCCAGCTGCGCCTGGGTCGCCATCTGGCGGACGAGCGCGGGGATGCGGTCCAGCCCCGCCAGCCGCGATGCGCGGACGCGACGCTCGCCGGCGATGAGCTGGTACCCCGCGATGGTCTCCGTGACCAGGACCGGCTGGAGGACGCCGTGCTCCCGGATGCTCGCGGCGAGCTCCGCGAGGACGGCGTCGTCGATGTGGTGCCGCGGCTGGTACGGGTTCGGGGCGATCCGCGCGAGCGGGAGGTCGACGATCGACGTCTCGGGGGCGGCGCGCTGGGGGATGAGCGAGGAGAGACCCCGCCCGAGCGCGGACGGGGCACGATCCGGCCGAACGGTCACGCGACCGCTCCCGCGGCGATGGCCGCGCTGCGGTCCCGTCGTGCGCGCAGCTCGCGGGCGAGCGCCTCATAGGCCTCGGCACCCTTGGAGTCCGGCCGGTACAGGGCGATCGGCTTGCCGTGGCTCGGCGCCTCGGAGAGCCGGACGCTGCGCGGGACGATCGTCTTGAAGACCGCGTCGCGGAGGTGGCGACGGACCTCGTCGGCCACCTCGGCCGAGAGGTTGGTGCGGGCGTCGTACATCGTGAGAACGACCCCGGAGATCGCGAGATCGGGGTTCAGATGGTCGCGGACGAGGTTCACGGTTGCGATCAGCTGGGTCAGGCCCTCCAGGGCGTAGTACTCGCACTGGATCGGTATGAGCACCGCATCCGTGCCGGTGAGGGCGTTGACGGTCAGCAGGCCCAGGGACGGCGGGCAGTCAACGAGGATCCAGTCCCAGGCGTCGCGCTCCGCCTCGATGGCGTGGGCGAGACGGTGCTCACGGCCGGCCACGCTGGCGAGCTCGACCTCGGCGCCGGCGAGGGCGATCGAGGACGGCACGAGCGCGAGGCCGTCGATCCCGGTGGGCATGGTCAGATCCGCCAGGGGACGGCCGTCCACGAGCGCGTCGTAGACGGAGCCGGCAACGGTGGCGCGGTCGATCCCGAAGCCGCTTGTGGCATTGCCCTGGGGATCGAGGTCGATGACGAGGACGCGGTCACCGAATAGAGCCAGATAGGTTGCGAGATTGACCACCGTTGTGGTCTTCCCGACGCCGCCCTTCTGATTGGTGCAGGCGATCGTCTGGCCCACTCAGCCTCCCGTCCGAAGCACGATCATGAACCCCAATTCTAGCATCGGAGGCCGTTTTCCCGACCCCGGGGATCGCGTCCGGGACGCGCTCCCTATCCTGACGGGCGCCACTTCGCCCCCACTTGCGGCGCGGGGTCGTTGTGGCGTCGGGCGGCACCGCCGCCGACCTCGGCGAGTTGGCCGGATGCAGGTCGGGATGTACCGCGATCGGTGCCGGCCGGGTGCTGCCGGCGGTCGCAGGCCTCCCCGGCCTCAGCTGGGTGCAGCGTGTCGGGGGGGATGGCGGGCTACGGCGTTGCACGTGAAACATCGCCGTCGCCGTCGAGGTCGCCGTCGCCGTCGCGGTCGCCGTCGCCGTCGCCGTCGCGGTCGCAGGGACCGTTCGACTCCTCCCGGGCGGACGTGTTTCACGTGCAACAGGGGTTGGGTCTCGCGCCCGCGAGCGCCATGGACCGGTGGTGATTGCCCGTTCCCCGGTGAGGTGGGATACTTCGCGGGCGCTCACTCTCTCCCGTCGTCGCGGTCGCCACCACCTCCCGTCCGACCGTCGGCTCGTCAGCCGAGGATCGATCTTCAGATGCAGTTTCTCATCGCCGCGGCACTGTCCGTGGTGGCCGCGCTCGCAGAGTTCACGATCGTCCCGTACCTGAAGATCGGCGACGCCGTACCCCACCCGGCGCTGGTCATCGGCGTGACCTGGGTCATCGCGGGCCGCCTCGAGGCCGGTCTGGTCTGGGCGTTCGTCGGCGGCATCACACTCGACATCCTGGGCCAGCGACCGCTGGGATCCTCCGCCTTCTCCCTGCTGCTCGCCATCGGCCTCGCCTCCCTCGTCGGCGGCGCCATGCGCCGGGTCAGGATCCTGGCCCCGATCGTGGCCGTCGCCGTCGCCAGTCCGGTCTACTCCATGGTGCTCCTGGTCGTCACCTCGATCCTCACCGGCGCCGCGTTCTCGACGGCGGTGCTGGATGTGGTGCTGCCCTCCGCCGCCTACGACACCGTGCTCGCGGCACTCGCCGGCCCGTTGACGATGGCCATCGTGCTGCGCCGCGAGGCGCAGGATCGAGTGGACTGGTGAACGACGCCTACCTGATGCCGAACAAGGAGCGCGACCGAAGGCCGCTGCGGTTCGTGACGTTCGGGGTCATCGTCATCGCGGTGATCGCCGTGCTCACCACGCGGCTCGCGTACCTGCAGATCAACCAGCACCAGGAGCTGGCCGCCCAGGTGCAGGCGCAGCGAACGGCCCAGGAGTCGGTGCCGGCACCCCGCGGACTCATCTACGACCGCAACGGGCGGCTGCTCGTCAGCAACGTTGCGACGTTCGCGGTCAAGATCACGCCGTCCGACCTCCCCTTCAGCCAGCGCGACGAGGTTGCGAAGAGGCTCGCGCACCTGCTGGGCATGGATGCCAACGACATCCTGACCACGCTCGACACCGCCCCGGGCTCCCGGTATGAACCCGTGCGCATCGCCCAGGACGTCGCCGAGGCGACAGCCCGGCTCGTGAGCGAATCCTCGGACGCGCTCCCCGGCGTTCACATCGCGGTCGAGACCCGGCGCGAGTATCCCGACGGTGCACTCCTCTCACACATCCTCGGCTACACCGGCCCGGTTGACGCCGCCACGCTCACGCTCTTGCGCAGTCGGGGCTATCTCGCGGACGACATGATCGGCAAGGCGGGCGTCGAGGCGACCTTCGAGGACCAGCTTCGCGGGACCTACGGCCAGAACCTGGTGGAGCGGGATGCGACGGGCAAGGACATCCAGGTTCTGCGGACGATCCAGGACGCCGTCCCGGGCGCCTCGTTGCAGCTCACGATCGATCGAACGATCCAGAAGGAGGCCACGCAGGCGCTCAGGTGGGGCATGAAGGCCGCCGGCCTCAAGCGCGGTGTGTTCATCGTGATGAACCCGCAGACCGGCGAGGTCCTGGCCCTTGTCAGCCTTCCCTCGTACGACAACAACCTGTTCGCACGTGGCATCTCCACCAAGGCCTACCAGGCCCTGTTGACCAACCCCGACAAGCCGCTCACCAACCATGCCGTGCAGGCGCATTACCCGCCGGGGTCCACCTTCAAGCTTGTGACCGGGACCGGCGGCCTCCAGGACAAGAAGATCACGCCGACCTCGCTGATCCAGACCAAGCCGTACCTCAAGCTCGGGCCGACGAAGTTCTGGGACTGGAACCACCGCGGCTTCGGGCCGTGCGACATCAATTGCGGTTTCGGCCATTCATCGGACACGTTCTTCTTCACCGTGGCGGGCATGCTCGGCGCCGACCGGCTCGCCTACTGGGCGCAGATGTACGGCTTCGGTGCCCGAACCGGCATCGACCTCACGGGCGAGGTGCCCGGCATCATCCCGTCCGACCAGTGGAAGATGAACGCCTTCGGCCAGCCGATGTTCGCCGGTGAGGTCTACCAGGCCGGCATCGGGCAGGGCTATGACGTGGTCACGCCCATCCAGCTGATCAACGCCTACGCGGCCCTGGCCAATGGCGGCAGGCTCTACCGCCCACAGCTTGTCCGCCAGGTCCTCGCTCCGGACGGCACGGTGCTGCAGGACTTCAAGCCCGACCTCATCCGGAAGCTCCCGGTCTCCCAGAAGACGCTGCTCACGATGCGGCTTGCGGCCCGGACCACGGTGACCCTGCGGCACACCTACAACCTGGTTGATATGCCCGTCAAGGTGGCCGGCAAGTCCGGCACCGCGGAGTTCGGGAACCGCGACAGCAAGGGCCGACTCCCGTTCCACTCCTGGTTTGTCGGGTTCGTCCCCAAGGACCCCTACAAGGCGGACTTCACCAAGCCGGACTCCCAGCTCGTCTTCCTCGCCTTTGCCTACGACTCCCGGACCAAGGGCAACGCGGGCACCGAGATCGCCAAGGCCTTCCTGCAGCTGCACTACCACATCAAGAAGGACTACCTCAACCGCGACCTGCTGCACCGCGGCAACTTCTACCAGAGCAACTAGGGAGCCGCCCAGACCGATGCGCGTGATGCGGGCCGAGCCCAAGCGCTTCGCCGACGTGACCACCAAGTCCGTCGGCGCGGTGTGGCGCGCCTACGACCTGCAGCTCACCACGTACGCGGCGCTGCTGGGCGCCGTCGGCCTGGTCATGGCCTACACCAACAGCATCGAAGCCGGCCAGTCGGTGCTCGCCAACGGCACCGTGTTCTCGCGGGCCCTGATGTGGTCGGGCATCGCGATCGTCGTGTTCATCGTGATGACCATCTTCGACTACCGCTGGCTCAAGACCCTGGCCTGGCCGATCTACGGCGCCAACGTCGCCCTGCTCGTGCTCACGCTTGCGATCGGCAACGGGGTAGGGGGATCCGCGCGGTGGGTCAGCTTCGGACCTTTGACCTTCCAGTTCTCCGAGCTTGCGAAGATCCTGATGATCATCGTGCTCGCCACGTACCTCGGGAACCGCGAGGGGCGCCTCGACAACGTCGTGGCCATCCTCGGGGCCTGCCTGCTCATGGTGCCGCCGTGGATCCTGGTGATGATGCAGCCGGACCTGGGCACGTCCCTCGTGCTCGCGTCGATCCTGGCCGGGATGCTCTTCATGTCCGGGGCGAGCCTGCGATGGCTCCTGGCCATGGGCCTGGGCGTGGTCGCCGCCGTCCCGATCGCCTGGACCTACGTGCTCAAGGAGTACCAGAAGGAGCGCATCGTCTCCTTCCTGAGCCCGTGCACCGACGTCCAGGGCTCCTGCTGGCAGGTCTACCAGAGCCAGTCGACCGTCGGCTCCGGAGGGTTCCTCGGCGTCGGCCTCACCAACGGGGCGCACCTGCGCGGCGGCTTCCTGCCGGTCCAGGAGTCGGACTTCGTGTTCGCGGTCCTGGCCCAGGAGCTGGGCTTCCTTGGTGCGGTGCTCGTCTTCCTGATCTTCGCGGCGCTGATCTGGCGCATCCTGACCGCCGCCTGGAAGTCGCGTGACCCGTTCGGCACGATGTTCGGGGCAGGCCTTGCGTCGATCCTCCTGTTCCAGATCCTGGTCAACGTGGGGATGGTGATCGGGATCATGCCCGTGACCGGCATCCCGCTCCCGTTCATCTCCCATGGCGGGGCGTCGCTGATCAGCCTCGCCATCGGGCTCGGGATCATCCAGAGCATCAACATCCGCCAGTCGAAGGCCGAGTGGTAGCGGCTGCGGACGCGAGACCCGGGGCGGCCTGAGCGGAAACCGTCCTCAGCGGCGCCGGAAGAGGCCTCGCGTCGAGTCGGCGGCACTGCTCGTGCGCCGTCCGTGCTGGCGCAGCAGGGCGTCGATCTCGGCCTGGAGACCCCGCCCGATCGGCATCCGGTCCAGCCACTCGAGGTACTCGAGATCCGACCTGGCGATCTCGCCCAGCGTCCAGCCGGCGTAGCGCCCGAAGGTGACGATGGTGCCGGAGGGGTTGCCGGGTGGCAGGCCGGCGCCGCCGGTCGCAGACGACGCACCCATCGTCCTCGCGTCGTACCCGGAGCCCTGCGACGAGCGTCCCGGGGTCCAGCTCGCCGCCGGTGCCGGACCGGGCCGCTCGAAGTCGCCGGCGTCCGGATCGGCCATGCCCGGGAACCCCCACGCCTGACCCGGACCGGATCGGCGATCGGCGCCGCCCGCGGGGGCGTGGCGGGCACTTCGCGCCGCGTGCGCGGCCTGGCTCACGTGCGCGCCCTGGCCCGCGTGCGCCTTGCCATCCGCAGCGACCACGCGAGCGGACGTCGCGGCGGCCCTGGTGCGGGCACGGTCCACCGCCGCGCGCTTCACGGGGTCCCGCAGGATGTCTCGCGCCTGGTTGATCGCGACCATCCGGGCCTGGGCGTCCGGACCCGGGGCGACGTCGGGGTGGTACCTCTTCGCGAGGAGCCGGTAGGCAGCCTCGATCACATCGTCCTCAGCCTCAGGATCGACCTGGAGGACCTTGTACGGATCCGGGATACTCACGACTGGTTCACGCGCGTGACGATGCCTCGGGCAGTTGCCGCTCCGCCGCATCCGGAGGTGCCCCGAGGCGGCATTCGGGCTGCGACGCGACGGCTGGCTCCATCGGCGGCAGACTAGCAGACGTGCAGCACCAATCGGACCCCCCGGGCGAGGCCCCGGGC
>JBAXFC010000138.1:0-8256 GCA_037140135.1 Chloroflexota bacterium | reverse complement strand
CGGTGGGCACCGTCCAGCACTACTTCGACTCCCGCGACCGCCTCATCGAGGACCTGTTCGACTGGTCGTCCGAGCGCCGCCTCCGGACGTGGCTCGAGTCCGTCCCCGCGAATGAGGACGACCCCTGGAAACGGCTCGCCGCCCTCGTCGCCGCCTCCCTCCCGGAGCCTGCCCTGTGGCGCAGCCGGATCTGGATCGAGTTCTGCGCCATGGCCCGCGATGACGCGCTGCGCGTGAAGCTCGAGCGCCACTACGAGGCCTGGCGGCCGCCCTTCCGGGAGGCGATCGAGAACGGGATCGCGGCAGGCGTGTTCCACCCCGTCATGCCGGTCGAGGACATCGTGGACCTGTGCATCATCGTGGGCGACGGTGCCGAAGTGGGGATCTCGCTCGGCGCCCCCGGCATCGACGCCGACCGGGTCCGCGAGGTCCTGCTCGACACCGTCCGCACCCTGGTCCGACCGGACCGATAGCCGGCCGGGAGCATCGGCGGGATCCAGGGTTCCATTCGTAATATTGCGGTGTTATGATCCCGCCTCCGGCAGGCCCGACGTGCCGGGAACCCCTTCCCAGCTGGAGTTGAATGCCGTGAACGAGGGACAGGTCGCCAGCGCAGGAGGAGCCCCGACGGCTCCGCCGTTCCCGACCCAGGCCCGCGTCGTCGTCATCGGCGGTGGCATCGTGGGCACGAGCGTCCTGTTCCACCTGACCGAGCGCGGCTGGAAGGACGTGGTCCTCCTCGAGCGCAAGAAGCTCACGTCGGGCACGACGTGGCACGCCGCAGGTCTCGTTGGCCAGCTCCGCGCCACCTACAACATGACCGCCCTCGCGAGCTACTCGAAGGACCTCTTCCGAGAGCTGGAGCGCCGGACCGGCGACAGCACCGGGTTCGTGCAGCACGGCTCGGTCCTGGTCGCGCACACCGAGGGCCGCTGGGACGAGATCCGCCGCGGCGCCTCGATGGCCCGCCTCCACGGCGTGGACATGAACTTCATCTCGCGCGAGGAGCTCGGCGCGAAGTGGCCGCTGATGGACACGTCCGACGTGGTCGGCGCGGCGTTCATCCCGGGCGACGGCATGGCCAACCCGGTGGACACCACCCTCGCGATGGCCAAGGCCGCGCGCCTCGGTGGCGCCCAGGTCTTCGAGAACACGGCCGTGACCCGGATCATCCGCCGCGACGGCCGGGTGGCGGGCGTCGAAACCCCGCGCGGCACCATCGAGTGCGAGTACGTCGTCAACTGCACCGGCATGTGGGCGCGCGAGCTGGGGGCCCAGGACGAGGTCGTCGTCCCGCTCCACGCCGCGGAGCACTTCTACCTCGTGACCGAGGAGATCCCGGCCCTCACCCCGGACCTGCCGGTCCTGCGGATGCCGGACCTCTGCACCTACGTCCGCAACGAGGCGGGCAAGCTCATGGTGGGCTTCTTCGAGCCGGGCGCGAAGCCCTGGGCCACCCACGGGATCCCGGACAACGACGGCTTCATGACCCTGCCCGAGGACTGGGACCACCTCGAGCCCCACATCCTCGCCGCGGCCAAGGCGATCCCGGTCTTCGGTCAGGTGGGCATCCAGCTCTTCTTCAACGGCCCCGAGAGCTTCACGCCGGACGACCGCTACATCCTCGGCGAGGCGCCCCAGCTCCCCGGCTACTTCGTGGCCGCCGGGTTCAACTCCGTGGGCTTCGCCTCGGGTGGTGGCGCTGGCCGGGCCGTCGCCGACTGGGTGGTGGACGGCCGCCCGCCGATGGACCTCTGGGAAGTGGACATCCGGCGCTTCATGCCGTTCCAGCGCAGCCGCCGCTACCTGTACGAGCGCACGACCGAGACCCTGGGCCTGCTCTACGAGATGCACTGGCCGTTCCGCCAGGTCACCACGGCCCGTGGCGTCCGCCGCTCACCCCTCCACGACCGCCTGGTGGCGAAGAACGCCTGCTTCGGCGAGGTCTACGGCTGGGAGCGGGCGAACTGGTACGCGCCCGAAGGCGTGACCCCCGAGTACGAGTACGGCTACGGCCGCCAGAACTGGTTCCCCTATTCCGCCGACGAGCACCGCGCCGTCCGCGAGGGCGTCGCGCTGTTCGACCAGACCTCCTTCGGCAAGATCCAGGTCGCCGGACGCGACGCCGCCCGCGAGCTCAACCGGATCTGCACCGCCAACGTGGACGTGGAGCCGGGCCGGATCGTCTACACGCAGTTCTGCAACGAGCGCGGCGGCGTGGAGGCGGACGTCACCGTCACCCGCCTCGAGACGGACCGCTTCCTCGTCGTCACGACCGGGACCCAGACCCAGCGCGACCTCCACTGGATCCGCACCCACCTCGACCCCGACGCCCACGTGACCCTGACCGACACCACCTCGGCCGAGACCGTGATCTCGATCATGGGCCCGCGCTCCCGGGCGCTCCTGGCGTCCATGACGGACGCAGACCTCTCCAACGAGGCGTTCCCATTCGGTATCGCGCGGGAGATCGACCTCGGCTACGCCTTCGCGCGCGCCGCCCGCACCACGTACGTGGGCGAGCTGGGCTGGGAGCTCTACATCCCGATGGAGTTCGCCACCCACATCTACGACGCCATCGTGGAGGCAGGCAAGGCGTTCGACCTGCGCCACGCGGGCTACCACGCCCTCAACAGCCTCCGGATGGAGAAGACGTACCGTCACTGGGGCCACGACATGAGCGACGACGAGACGCTGCTCGAGGCCGGCCTCGGCTTCACCGCCGCGTGGGACAAGCCGGGCGGCTTCATCGGCCGCGAGGCGCTCCTCGCCCAGCGCGAGGCCGGCCTGCACAAGCGCCTGGTCGCCTTCGTCCTCGACGACCCCGAGCCGCTCATGTACCACAACGAGCCCATCTGGCGGGACGGCGAGCTGGCCGGCTGGATCACCTCGGCAATGTTCGGCCACACGATCGGGCGCTCGATCGGCCTCGGCTACGTCAAGCGCACCGACGGCGGGCCGGCCACGAACGACTGGATCAACGCCGGCCGGTACGAGCTCGAGATCGCGGGCGAGCGCTTCGGCGCAACCGCGTCGCTGCGGGCACCGTACGACCCTGCCAACGCCCGCATCCGGGCCTGACAATCCGACCGACGACCTGACGACCGAACCGAGGGAGCCGCAATGACGCGAACCGGACGACGGGAACGGCCCCGCAGCGGGGAGATCGCGCCCGTAGCCCCTGCCGGCCTCGTGGGCGGCCGCTACAACCCGCTCACCAGCCACGAGCTGGAGCAGGTGCACAACACGGCCCTGCGCCTCCTCGACGAGATCGGCTATGCCGGCGCCACGCCCTCGATGATCGAGGTGATGACCGCCGGCGGCTGCACGCTCGATGGCAACGGCCGCCTCCACGTCCCGCGCGCCCTCGTCGAGGACGTCATCGCGAAGGCCCCGCGCCAGGTGCTGCTCGCCAGCCAGGACGGACGCCACGATCTCCTGATCGGCGGCGGCCGCGTCCACCTCGGCACGGCGGGTGCGGCCCCGCTGATCGTGGACTTCGGCACCGACCTGACCCGGCCCTCGACCGTCGCCGACGTCTACGACATCGCCCGGCTCATCGACGCCCAGGACAACATCCACTTCAACTGGCGCACCTCGGTCGCCCGCGACGTGGACGGCTGGGAGGCGATGGACCTCAACACGATGTACGCGCTGCTGACGGGCTCCACCAAGCACGCCGTCGGCTCGTACGTCCACGACGGCAGCGTCCTCCAGGGCGTTGCGCTGATCGACATGATCGCGGGCGGCGAGAAGGCCCGGCGCGAGCGGCCGATCGCATCGGTCGCCTGCACCTTCGTGGTGCCGCCGCTGCGGTTCGCCTCGGACTCCTGTCTCGCGCTTGAGGCAGGGATCCGAGCCGGCATGCCCGTCCATCTCGTGATCGCCCCCCAGGCCGGCGCGACCGGCCCGGTGACGCTCGCCGGCACCGTGGCCCAGGCGGCGGCCGACGGCCTGATCGGCCTCACCTTCGCCTATCTCCTGGACAACAACTGCGCCGCGCCCATCTCGTTCTTCCCGTTCGTGTCGGACCTGCGCACCGGCGCCATGTCCGGCGGCAGCGGCGAGCAGGGCGTGATGGCCGCCATGTGCGCGCAGCTCCTGCGCTTCTGGGACCTGCCGGGCGGCGTGTCCGCGGGCATGACCGACGCCAAGATCCCCGACGCCCAGTCCGGCGCCGAGAAGGCGCACACGGTCACGCTGGCCGCGCAGGCCGGCGCCTCGATGGTGCTCGAGGCCGCAGGCATGCACGCGAGCCTGATGTCGGTCGCGCTCGAGAGCTTCGTGATCGACAACGACATGCTGGGCTCCGTGATGCGCGGCATCCGGGGCGCGGAGGTGAACGAGGAGACGCTCGCCTTCGAGGTGATCCGCGACGTGGTCTACGGCGATGGCCACTTCCTCGGCCAGCCGGACACGCTCGCGCGCATGAAGACCGACTTCGTCTACCCGATCGTCGGCGACCGGCGCCCGCCCACCCTGTGGGAGGAGGAGGGCTGCCACAACGTCCGCGACACGGCCCGGACACGGGTCCGCGAGATCCTCTCCAGCCACTACCCCTCGCACGTGGACGAGGCGCTCGACAGCCAGATCCGTGCCGCCTTCGACATCAAGCTTTCGAGTTCCGCCATGCGGCCGGGCAACGCCCGCTGGCCCATCTGAGGAGGAGAACGACCATGCAGGGACAGGCTCGCGTCGTGATCATCGGCGGTGGGGCGATGGGCATCGGCCTGCTCCACGGCCTCGCGCTCGAGGGTTGGACGGACGTCCTGCTGATCGAGAAGGGGGAGCTCACGTCGGGCTCCACGTGGCACGCCGCCGGGCAGTGCCCCTCCTTCATCGCGGACTACAACCTGGCCAAGGTCCACGCCTACTCCAACGACCTGTACGCGCGGCTCGAGGCCGAGACGCAGGCCACCGGCTGGCACGCTTCGGGCGGCATCCGGTTCGCCACCAACCAGCTCGAGCTCGACTACTTCAAGAAGGTGGAGGGTGTCTCGTCGCTGATCGGGTTCCGGATGCAGGTCATCGGCCCCGACGAGATCCGGCGCATCAATCCCTTCGTCACCACCGAGGGCGTCCTCGCGGGCGCCTGGACGCTCGATGACGGCTACGTCGATCCGTCGTCCGCCTGCAACGCCATGGCCAAGCAGGCCAAGGGCATGGGCGCCTCCATCGCCAGCCACACGCGCGTGCTGGGCATCGACACCCTGCCAACCGGCGAGTTCGTCGTCCGCACCGACAAGGGCGACGTCATCGCCGAGCACGTGGTCAACGCCGCCGGCTGCTTCGCCGATCGCGTCTCCGCCTGGCTGGGCGTCCAGACCCGGTTCGCCAACATGAAGCACCAGTACGTGGTCACGGGTCCCGTCAAGGAGTTCATGGATCTCCCCGGCGAGATCCCGGTGATGCGGGACCCGCACTGCTCCTCCTACTACCGCCAGGAGCAGAAGTCCGGGCTCATCGGCATCTACGAGCACGAGGACACCGAGGAGGCGTGGAAGGAGCAGGGCGGCCCGGCGTGGGACTCCACGTTCGAGCTGTTCGAGCCCCAGCTGGACCGGATCCTGCCATACCTCGAGCGCGTCATGGAGCGCATGCCGATCTTCGCCGAGGCCGGCATCAAGAAGGTCGTCAACGGCGCCATCAGCCACACGCCGGACTCCAACCCGCTCGTGGGACCGGCGCCGGGCGTGCGCAACTTCTGGCTTGCCACGGGCACGGGCATCGGCATCGCGCAGGGACCGGGCTGCGGCCGGTACCTCGCGCAGCAGATGGTCCACGGCGACGCCGAGATCAACATGCTGGGCATGGATCCCCGCCGGTACGGCCCGTTCGCCGACCAGGACTACGCGTCGGCCAAGGCGCATCGCGAGTACTGGGACATGTACCGCCTCGTGGCGCCCGGCGAGGAGCGGCCCGAAGGCCGGCCCGCCAAGTCCACGCCGCTCTACCCGATCCTCGCCGACAAGGGCGCGGTCTTCGGGGAGGGCTTCGGCTGGGAGCGCCCGAAGTGGTTCCCGGGCAAGGACGTCGAGGAGGATGCGTCCTTCCGGCGCACCAACGCCTTCCCGGTGGTGGCGGCCGAGTGCAAGGCCGTGCGCGAGCGCGTGGGCGTGATGGAGCTGCCGTCGTTCGCCACGTACATGGTCTCCGGCGCTGACGCGTGCTCGCTCCTCGAGCGCCTGTTCGCGAACCGCATGCCGCGCCGCGACGGCGGCATCGTGCTCGCCCACGCCCTCTCGGCCGCCGGCCGCTTCCTCACGGAGGCCACCATCACGCGGCTGCCGGGCGACCGGTTCCTGGTGCTCTCGGGCGCCTATGCGCACCTGCAGGACCTCGACATGCTCCGCTGGGCGGTTGCCGAGGGCGAGCAGGTGACGATCGAGGACCGCACCGAGGCGTCCACGACGCTCATCGTCGCGGGGCCGCGCGCCCGTGACGTCCTCGCGGGCATCACCGAGGCTGATCTCTCCAACGAGGCGTTCCCGTGGCTCACGGGCAAGGAGACGCGCGTCGCCGGCCAGGACGTGGTCGCGCTGCGCGTCAACTACGTGGGTGAGCTGGGCTGGGAGCTCCACGTGCCGATGGCGTCCGCGGTGGCCGTGTACCAGGCCATCGAGGCTGCCGGCGCCCAGTACGGGATCGACGACTTCGGGCTCTACGCGATGAACAGCCTGCGCCTCGAGAAGGGGTATGCCGGCTGGGGTGCGGAGCTGACCGCCGAGATCACGCCGGTGGAGGCCGGGACGCTCCGGTTCGTCCGGTTCGACCACGACTTCCGCGGCCGGGAGGCCCTCGAGGCCCGCAAGGCCGAAGGCGCCGCATCGCACCTGGTCCTGCTCGAGATCGCCTCCACCGACTACGACCCGCGGGGCGGCGAGCCCGTGTTCGCGGGCGGCGAGGTCGTGGGTGTGACGACGTCCGGCGGGCACGGGCACGCGACCGACAAGGGGCTGGCGTTCGCCTATGTGAACTCCGGGTCCGAGGCCGCCGGCACCGCGCTCACGGTGGCGCTGCTCGGCGAGCGCTGTGCGGCGACGGTCCTCGGCGAGCCGCCGTACGACCCGGAGAACGCGCTCCCGCGCAGCTAGCGGTCGGAGCCGGCGAGGAAGCGGCGGGCCTCCCGAAGCGGTGGCCCGCCGTCAAGCCTCCACGGGCGGCGTCACGAGGACGAGCTTGCCCACGTGCCGCTTCTCGAGGAACTCGGTCTGGGCCGCCGCGATCTCGGCGAGCGGGAAGACCCTGGCCACCAGCGGCCGGATCTCGCCGCGCTCGATGTACGCGACGAGGTTGGGGAAGACCGGCTCGTCCCAGGCCGTGCAGCCGATCAGCGTGATGTCGCGCAGGTAGAACAAGCGCTTGTCGAAGGTGACCAGGGGGCCTGCGATGGCGCCCGACGACACGTACCGCCCGCCGACGCCCAGCACCTCGACCAGCGCCCCGAAGCCCGGCCCGGCGACGTTGTCGATCACCACGTCCACCGACTCGGGCCCCAGCGCCTCGAGCACGTCAGCGTCCCGGTCGAGGACGCGGTCCGCGCCCAGCGCCGCCAGCCCGGCCGTCTTGTCGCGACGCGCGATCGCCGTCACCCGCGCCCCGCGCCGTCGCGCGAGCTGGACCGCCGCCGACCCCACGCCGCCCGAGGCCCCCGTCACGAGCACGTGGTCGCCGGCCGCGACCCGCGCGCGGTGGACCATGTTCTCCGCGGTCCCGTAGGCGCACGGGATCGAGCCCAACTCGACGTCGCTCCAGTCCGTCTCGACGGGGAACACCTCTGACGCCGGCACCTTCACGAACTGCGCGAAGGCGCCGTCGAACTCGGACGCCATCCACACGTTGCGCAGGGAGCCGAAGCCGTCGGCGCGCATGTTCGGCCGGACGATGATCCGCCGGCCGAGAAGCGCGCCGTCCACGCCGTCGCCCAGCTCGACCACGCGCCCGCAGCAGTCGGTCCCCTGGATGAACGGGAACGGTGTGGGGGTGCTCCAGCCGCCGTCCGCCTTCTGGCGCGCCTCCTGCTCCTCGCCGGCCCACGCGCCCGCGGTGTCCGTGGTGACCGACGCCGAATACCAGCCCAGGCGGGTGTTCACCTCGGTGTTGTTGACACCCGCCGCCAGCACCCGCACCAGGACCTCGCCCCCGCCGGCGGTCGGGCGCGCCACGTCCCGGTACACGAGCCGGTCGAGGCCGCCGTTGCCGGTGGTGACCACCGCCTTCATGGTCGGCGCACCCGGGACCGGCTCGAGCCGGTCC
>JBAXFC010000137.1:0-8281 GCA_037140135.1 Chloroflexota bacterium | reverse complement strand
ACCCCGAGGATCCCACGCTCACCGCTGGTGCCGAGGCCTCCGAGGGATACGTGGCCACCGTGCTGGGCCTCAAGGGCTGGCCCGTCGCCGCCGAGGCCGGCGCCGTCGCCCGGGCGATCGCGATCCTCGCCGACGTGCTGCCCGACGAGCCACGGGCGCGTCTCCACCTGACCCACGTCTCGACGGCGGCCTCGCTGGACCACGTCCGGGCTGCGAAGGCCGCCGGCCTCCCGGTCACCTGTGACGTCACGCCCCACCACATCGCCTTCACCGACGAGTGGATCGCCGGTGCCCGCCGCTGGGCCTGGGAGGCGGTCGATCCGGCCACCGGCGCCGCCCGGGATCCGTGGGCCGACGGAACGCTGGTCGCGGCGCCCTTCGACACCTCGCTGCGCGTGAACCCGCCGCTGCGCTCGCCGGAGCATGCAGCCGCCTGCCTTGCGGCGCTCACGGACGGGACGGCGGACGCCATCGCGACCGATCACGCCCCCCATACCGAGGTGGACAAGCACGTCGAGTTCGGCTGGGCGATCAACGGCATCAGCGGCATCGAGACGGTGCTGTCCGTCGTGCTCGAGGCCGTGGCCGCCGGACGCGTCACGCTCGGGACCGCGGTCGCAGCGCTGACCACCGGACCGGCGCGGGTGCTTGGGGACCGTTTCGGGGCGGCCCCCGGGCTGCGCGAGGGAGAGCCCGCCGACCTCGTCGCGGTCGATGCCGGCTCGCGCTGGACGGTCTCCCCGTCCACGTTGGCCTCGAAGGGGAAGAACACGCCGCTGCTGGGCCGCGAGGTGCGCGGTGTCGTCCGGATCGTGGTGGCGGACGGGCGGATCGCCTACTCGGCGGACTGAGCCGGCGCGGTTTGCCGGAGCCTGCTGCTAGGTCACGCCCCACGCGATGACGACGCCGGTCGTGTCGTCGAGGACGACCCAGCTCACCCGCGGCGGCACGTCGCCCGGCGGGAACCGCATCGAGCCGTAGACGGTCTCGAGCGCCCGGACGTACCAGACCGGGTGGCCGGCTGCGCGCCGGGCGGCCAGGGCGGCGGCTGCCGGATCGAGCCCGGCGAGCACCCGGGTGTGCACGAGAGCCGACACGAGGAGGGTGCCGGACCAGCCCGTCGCGAGCGACTCCGCGGTCGAGCGGTGGGCGGCACGGGGCGTGCCCTGGCCCAGCCGCAGGCCGGCCTGCACGATCGGCGCGATGGTGGTCGGGTCGCCGTCAACCCAGGCGATCCGGTCCACGGTGAACGGCTCCTCGCACCAGGCGAGGTCCGCGGGGCTGCAGGGCGTTCCCGTGAAGTGCCCCACCGCCAGGACCGGGAGCGGAGCGCCGGCCGTGGCGGTGGCCATGTGGACGAGGGCAGGCGGGAGGGCCACGCCAACCGGGAGCGTCACGTGGAGATGGGCGGCCAGGGGATCGAAGTCGGCGCCGGTGACGGCCCACGCGTGCTCCGCGAGCACGCCGTGGCGGGTGCACCACGCACCGAGCGGGCCGAGTCCTGCCCCGGCGCAGACGCCGTCCGGCGCCGCGACCTTGAGGAAGCCCATGACGACGGCCGGCCCTGGCAGCATCCCCGCGGCGCGCGACGCGACGGTCACCGATGGCGCCGCCGAGGCGAGCCCGCCGAAGGTCGAGGGGAAGGCGACGCCGCCGAGCGTCACCGTGGTGGCGACGTCGTCTGCCGCCGAGGCGATGCCCGTGAACCGCGCCTCCGACCCCGAGGCGACGACGGCGAGGTCGCGCTCCGCGAGGAGTCGCCAGCGGATGGCGTGGAGCGCGGCGTCGTAGGTTCGCAGGTACCAGACGGGCTGCGAGGCCGCGCCGCGGGCAGCCGCCGCGGCCGCCGCCGGGTCAAGCGTCGCGATCCGGTCCGGCCAGTCCAGCACGGCCGCCAGCGGCACCTCGGCCGCAGGGGCGATCGCGAAGGGATTGGCCCGCCGCTCGGAGGCGAGCCGGTCTGCGACCAGCGGGGTGAGCCCGGTGCGGGCCCCCGCAGCCCAGGCGATCCGCTCGACCACGAAGCCGTCCTCGCAGGAGCCCCGACTGCCCCCGGCGCAGGCGACGCCGTCGTCGGTGAACCGGCCGAGGACCAGGACGGCTACGGGAGCCCCGCCCGCGACATCGGCCGTGCCCGCGACGGAGGGCGGGACGCGCACGCCGACCGGGATCGTGACGTGCACGTGGGCCGGGATCGGGGCGGAGATGCCGCGCACGCCGGACCACGGCCCGTCGGCGAGGATGCCGGTCCGCAGGCACCAGGGCCCGGTGGGGTCGAGCGAGATGCCGTCGCAGGCGTCCGTGCCCGAGGGCATCGCGAGCCAGCCACCGACGGCGACCAGGCCGAGCGCCTGCCCGGCCAGCCGGTGGTCGAGCAGGTGGGGGACCGACAGGGTCCGCAGGCCTGCGAACCCGGCGGGCGGCGGCGGTCCCTCGAGCGGGGCGGGATCGCCGGGTGTCGATGGGGCGGGGGATGCCGGCACGGTCACGGACGGTGCGGCGATCGCAGCATCGGCGACGGAGGGGAGCGGCGCAGTCGGCGGGAGCTCCGGGCGGGGTCCCAGCACGCCGGCCGCGACGACGGCGAGCAGCAGGGCTGCAGGCGCGACGATGCCGGCCACGCGCAGGGCGCGCCGCCACGGCGCCGTGGGGTTGGTCGGGACCGGCTCGATGATCATCGCTCACCCTCCAATACGTCCGGACCGGCCCACCGGATGCACCGGGGGTGCATCATCCTGCGTCGGGGGCGCTAGGCTGCGCGGCATGGCACGCATCGCAGAGCTCGCGTCGGTCGAAGAGCGTTCCTACTGGCAGGTGACCACGCCGCCTGTCCCCTTCCGGCGGGGCGGGGACCTGCCCGACACCGCGGACGTGGTCGTCGTCGGGGGCGGCCTGACCGGGCTGTCGGCGGCCCGCCGTTCGGCGGAGCTGGGTGCCTCCACGGTGCTGCTCGAGGCGGAATCGCTCGGCTGGGGCGCCTCCACCCGCAACGGTGGCATGTGCCACCCGGGGTTCAAGCACGGCGTCGCCGAGCTGACCCGCAAGTACGGCGAGGAGCGTGGCCTCCGGATCCACCGCGAGTCCATCGAGGCCTACGAGCACGTCCGCGAGCTCTGCTCCACCCGGATCGAGGCCGACTTCGTGCAGTCCGGTCACGTGTCCCTGGCGGCAGCTCCGGCCCACGCGGAGGGCTTCGCGGCCTCGGCGCTGGCGTTGGGCCGGGTGGAGATGCCGTCGCACGTGGTCGCCCGCGAGGACCTGCGCAGCGAGATCGGCACCGATGCCTACTTCGGCGGACTGGTGGTCGAGCGCAGCGCCGGCCTCCACCCGGGCAAGCTGACCGCAGGCCTCGTCCGCCTGGCCGACGAGGCGGGTGTCGCGCTGTTCGAGGGGACGCGGGCGGACCACATCCGGCCACAGGCCGACGGCCGCAGCGTCGTGGAGACCTCGCGGGGCGCGATCCTCGCCCGCAACGTGATCGTGGCCACCAACGGCTATACCGGCGGGCTGACGCCCTCGCTGCGGCGCCGCATCATGTCGATCGGCAGCTTCATCATCGTCACCGAGCCGCTCCCGGCCGACCTCGCGGCGGAGATCAGCCCCAGGGGCCGGATGTTCTTCGACACCAAGAACTTCCTCTACTACTGGCGGCTCACCCCCGACAACCGGGTGCTCTTCGGAGGCCGGGCGAGCATGTGGCCGTCATCGATCATGCACACGGCCGCGATCCTCCAGCGCTCGATGGTGGAGGTGCATCCGCAGCTGGCAGGGGTCAAGGTCGCGTACGCGTGGGGCGGCCGGGTGGCCTTCACCTACGACCGGATGGTCCACGCGGGCCGCGCGGACGGCGTGACCTACGCCACCGGCTGCTGCGGTTCCGGGGTGGCGATCATGCCCTGGCTGGGCACGCGCGTCGCCGAGTGGGTGGGCGGCAGCGCGGCGCCGGAGCTCGCCTCGCTCTCGTTCCCGCTGGTGCCGGCGCCGTACGAGGGGCGGCCGTGGTTCCTGCCCTTCGCGGGCGAGTACTGGAAGGCCAAGGACCGGCGCGCGATGGCCGAGGCCGCGAAGGGGCGCTGAGACCGGGCCGGGCGGGAGCCGGGCCGCCACCCGGGACGAGGGGTCAGGCCGCGGAGCCGTCCTTCGGGCGCTCCACGTGGCAGGCGAAGCACGCGGTCCGGTCGCCGGCGTTGCCCATCCCGCAGCCGGCGCAGGTCCAGAACTCGAGCGCCGAGCCGCGGGCTGCCATCGCCTTCGCCTCGACGGCCCGACGGCGGATCACCACGGCCGCCACGACCAGCGCCACGACCGCGCCCGCGATCGTGAGCAGGAACGGGATCACCAGGCCCTCATCCATCTGCAGCCAGCCTCCGGAGCGTGGCCAGGAGCCGGTCGATGTCGGCTTCCGTCGTGAGGTAGTTGACGACGCCTGCCCGCAGGTACGTGGCACCGCCCAGGGTCGTCGTGGACAGCCAGCCGTCGCCGGACGTCTCGAGCGCGGCGGCCAGGCGGTCCTGGTGGGCGTCGAGGTCACGCGCGGTCATCGAGGCCGCGGCAGCCGCGCCGCCGGGCAGGTGCCGGAAGCAGACCACCGACAGGTCGGGCACCACGGGGACGGCCTCGAGATCGTCCGACTCGGCGCAGCGTGCGGCGAGGTACGCGGCGACGTCGTCGTTCATCTCGACCAGCCGCCCCAGGCCCTCGGTGCCGAGGTGCTTCCACGAGGCCCACAGCTTGAGCGCGCGGAAGCGTCGGGTGCCCTCCATGCCCAGCTTGTAGAAGTTGAGCTGGCCGGCATGGCTGTCGTGGTCGTCGCCTGGTGTCTCCCCCTCTCCCGTCGAGCCCTCGCCGCCGCGGTAGTACTCGGGTGAGCGGTCGAAGGTCTGGTGCAGGTGGGCGCCGTCCTTCACGATCAGCGCGCCCAGGTCATACGCCTGGAAGAACCACTTGTGGGGATCCACGGTGACGCTGTCCGCAAGCTCGAGCCCGGGGACCCGCGCCGCGTCGCGGGCGGAGAGGCGGGCCGCGCCGCCGTACGCCGCGTCCACGTGGAACCAGAGGCCCTCGGCCCGCGCGACGGCCGCCAGCTCCGGCACGAGGTCGATGGATCCGGTGTTCGTCGAGCCCGCGACGGCGCACACGGCGACCGGGCGCAGGCCGGCGGCGCGGTCCCGGGTGATCGCCTCGGCGACGGGCTCGGGGTGGAGGCGGAACCCCTCGTCGGACGGGAGGATGACCAGCGTCTCGGGCGGGAAGCCCAGCTCGTCGAGGGCGCGGGCGATGGAGAAGTGGGTCTGGTCCCCGGTGTAGACGCGGACCCCCTCGAGGGCGGCGCCACGCGGCGGCCGCGCCGCCCCGCTGAGGCGCCGCAGGTGGACGTCGCGGACCAGGGCCATCGCGATGAAGTTGGCCATCACGCCGCCGGACGTGCACAGGCCGAACGAGCCCTCGCCGTACCCGACGAGGTCGCACAGCCAGCGGATGACCTCCTCCTCCACGAATGCCCCGACCGGGCCTGCGTGCCAGACGTCGATCCCCTGGTTGGTCCACTGCGCCAGCACCTCGCCCACGATGGAGGCGACGAGGGGCGGTGGCGTGAAGTACGAGAGCGAGCGCGGGTGGTAGCTGTTGAGCGTGTGCGGGGCGATCCGGGTGGTGAACTCGTCGAGGACGGACTGGAGGGTGACCGGTGTCGCGGGTGCCGCACCGGGGCCCATCGTCTCCCCGAAGTAGAGTCGGCGCAGCTCCGCGTAGTCGGCGGGCAGGCCCATGCCGCGCTCCATCGCCTGGTCGTAGAGCCAGTCGAGCGATGCGCGCCAGGTTGCCTCGCCGGCCCGCTCCAGCGCTGCGCGGGAGGCGCCGGCATCGCGGATGCCGATGAGCTCGGGTTCGGGGTGCCAGCGGAAGGGTGCGAGCGGGTCGTCCATCGCCCCAGATGGTAGGGCGAGCGGGCTGCGCCGTGGGGTCGCGGTGCCGATCCTGGCCCCGGTTCGCGGCGGGGGGCTCGACTCCAGGTCGACACGGCGCCCGGAAGCGGGCTAGATGCCGGCTGCGGCGGCCTCGCGGATCTCGCGGTCCCGCATCGCGCACCGGCGCTCGATCCGCACCATGAGCACCACGATCAGCACCGTCCCGAGAGTGATCATCAGCTCGGTGATCACGCCCAGGACCAGCGACTGGTCCAGCACGCCCGCGAACACAGTGAGCCTGGCCTCCGGGGTGCCCGCGGCGAGCATGGAGCGGATGCCCGCGGCCACGATCGCCCAGCCGCCGACGGCGGAGACGAGCCAGCTGCCCACCAGGCCCGCCGTGGCCGCGATGACCATGAGCGCGCCGCCCGACCGCGGGTCCACCCGGTAGAGGACGTCCTGGATCATGCCCGGCACCCGGAACAGGTTCCAGACCGGGATCAGCGTGTAGATGAAGACGCGGACCGGACCCCGCGACGGGTAGCCGCCGCCGAGGGCCGGCACGTTCATCGTCGCCACGGCGAGCCAGCCCGCGAACGAGCCGAGGGCGAGCAGGGTGATGACGGACCGGACCAGGGAGAGGCCGGCAACGTCGGCTGATTGCGTTGCCATCGAGCCGCCGAGGGCCGCCCGGTTCCCGTTGAGCGCGTCGATGAACGCCGCCCGGAGCGCCGGGTAGTCCTCGATCTGCCAGAGGAGCAGGACCACCCCGAGGGCGGCCACCGCGACCAGCAGCGCGCCCGCGAGGATCGCGAGCGGCCATGCCGGCAGGTACGTGCGGACCGCCCGGTTGGCGACGGCGTTCGTGGTCCGCAGGTCGGGCCCCTCGGAGGCCAGGGCCGCGTCCTGCGATGCCCGGCAGTGGTAGCACTGCCGGTCCCGCTGCCGGTTGATGGACTTGCAGGTCGAGCAGACCCAGATGTCGTTCACGATCGCCCACCCTCCATTCCGTGCCGCCAGGTACGCGGCAGCGGGATCAGCCGGCGTCGGCCACCCCGCAGAAGCGCTCGATGGTGTGCTCGACGATCGTCACCGCGGCGACCATCTGGGGCATCGAGACCCACTCCTCGGGTGCATGGTAGTTGCCGCCGAGCACGCCGTAGCAGAGCGTCGGGATGCCGGCCTCCGCGCACAGGCCGGAGTCGCCCCAGGCGTTGAGGCCGGCCGCGACCGGCGCGTGGCCCAGGATCGGCTCCGCGGCCGCGACGATCGCGTCGAACAGCGGCTCGTAGCCCTTGGGCATGAACGGCTCGCGGTCGATCTGGACCTTGACCTCGCCCCGGAAGTCCGGGAAGCGGGTCGTGATCTCGGCGAAGATCGCCTCGATCTCGCGGACCCGATCGGAGAGGTGCTCACCCGGCTGGGTGCCGATCTCGATCCCCAGCACGCACGAGGCCGGGTAGGTGGCGTAGTCCGTGCCGCCGCGGATGGTGCCGGTGTGGAACACCGTCCGGCCGCTCATGCCGCCCTCGCCGTGGCCGAACCCGGTCTCGTCGAGCGCCTGCAGGCCGCGGACCACCTCGGCCATGTGGACGATGGCGTCGATGCCCATGCCCGGGTCGCTGCCGTGGGCCGCCCGGCCGTGGACGATGATGTCGATCCAGCCGAAGCCCTGGTGCTCGACCACGATCTCGTCGAGCGACTCGGGCTCGAGGACCAGGATCGCGTCCGGGCGGTGGTTGGCGAGCATGTGGAAGGTGCCGATCGACGCGCCCTCCTCGTCCACCGTGGTGGCCACGATGAGGTCGCCCTTGAGCTGGACGCCGCGCTCGATCAGCGAGCGCAGGGCCAGCATCCCGATCGCGCACGAGCTCTTGTCGTCGGCCGCGCCGAGGCCCACGAGGTTGTCGCCCTGGCGCTCCGGGACCAGCGCGCGCTCGCGCCAGTTGGCGTAGCCCACGGTGTCCGCGTGGGAGTTGAGCATCAGGGTGGGGCCACCGCCGGCGCCGGGCAGGCGGGCGAACAGGTTGGGGCGGCCGGGTGCCACCTCCTCGAACGTGATCTCGACGCCCGGCAGGTCCGCCATCCAGCCCGCGATGAACCGCTGGACGGCGTCCTCGCCGGATCCGTCGGGGATCAGCCAGGGGGTGACGGACTCGATCCGGACGAGGTCGCAGAGCAGCTGTTCGACCTGGGCTTCGGTGGCGGGCACGGGTGGCTCCTTGCGGTGTGGCGCGTGACGGGGAGTGGGGCGTTGGTGGGGTCGGGTGGTCGGTCAGGCGCTCGCCCGGTCGGCGCAGTGGCAGGCGACCTGGCGGCTCCCCTCGCCGCGCAGGACGGGGTCGTCGGTCTCGCAGGCGGACGGGTTGTCGAGC
>JBAXFC010000136.1:0-8281 GCA_037140135.1 Chloroflexota bacterium | reverse complement strand
GCGTGCAGAGCTGCAGTCACGCGATGCGCTGCGGGCCGCAGTTCCTCGTGGGATCCGCTGATCTCACCCATACCTGGTTTCACCCAGCAGGGGGTGGGATCGACCAGCGCCGCGCTGCGCTGCGCCGCACTACTCGATCTGCGGCTGCTCGTCCACGAACAGGCGGATGCGCGCCTTCACGTTGGCCATCGAGTCGCCCGCGACCGCCTTGCCGATCTCGGTCTGGTAGGCGGCGTCGAACGCCTCGCGCGAATCGAACCAGAGCTCGGACACGCCGTCGTACGGGACGTCATCGTTCTCGACGAGGTTGAACACCAGCTTGCGCACGCCCGGCAGCTGCCTGGCGAGCGGCGAGTGCGCCACGAGCATCCAGTCCCGGAACGCCTCGCGGCTCATGCCGTCGTTGCGGGCGAGCAGAATGATGGCCTTGAACATCAGCCTGGCTTCCTCGTGCGTGCTCCGGGACGGCCCCCGGCGGCAAGGATGACGCAGATCAGGAGCTCGTCCGGGAGCGGCGCGTCGGGCACGGCGATGGTGGCCGCGTCCATCTCATCGAAGCTCCAGATGTCGTCCTTGTTGAACAGTGGCATCGCAAGCATGGTGCCGGCACCGGCGACGAGCTTGGTGGACGGGATGATCGCCGCTCCGCCCCCGATGACCGCCCGGACGGGTGCCCCGAACCGCGGGTGCAGGATGGCCGCGGCGTGCTCCAGCTCGCCTGCGGTGCCCACGATGCAGCCCTTGCCGTAGCTGGTGACGACGGCGTCCGGCCCGAGCGCCGCGAGTGCGCGCTCCGCGAGCAGCCCCGAGACCTCGGCGCCCAGCAGCTCCAGCGCCCCGAGGTCCTCCACGTACCGCCCGGCGAACGGATTGGCCACGACGGCGGCCGCCACGGCCTTCCGGGACGGCGTCCCGAGCGTCCGGCCTGCGGCCGTGAGCGTCTCCTCGACCGTGACGACGATCTTGCGGATATCCACCCTGCCTCCTCCTGCACGACGACCGGCCGCCAGGCCATCCCGCCCGCGCGCGACAACGCTACACCGGGCGCACGGGCGCACGGGCGACGAAGCCACGCCAGCGCGACTGCACGGGCGGATCGACCCCGACCGGCGCCTGTTGGGAAGTGCCCGGAACCCTGTGGGAGCGGACACCCGAGCGCTCGCCAACGGTCCCGCGCTGACGCCTGTCTTCCACCCTGACCGCGGACCCCACGCTGAACACCACGGGCACCGCGGCCTGGAGGCTGGACGACGCGTCCATGCCGCCGGTGGCCAGCGGGCCCGGGGACGCCTCGGCCGTCATGGTGACCGCGGGCTGGTACCTGGTCGTGTTCGCGAACCCGGGCAACCCCATCGCGGTGCACCTGCTCGACACGCCGATCGCGCGGCAGGCCCCGACGATCCTGGAACGGCCGGCGCCCCGCGTCGTCCGCCTCGGCGGGCTGGGCTGCGCCGCGCTGCCGCTCTGAGGGCCCGGCCGACCGGCGATCACGAGGAGGCTCGCACGCCGGCCGGCCGTCTGCGCCTAGACGATGACCACCGTGATCGGATGCGCCGAGCAGCCGGCGAGGATGCCCGAGAGCGCGCGCCGCTCGGCGGCATCGACGTTGAGCCCCCAGCGGACCTTGGTGGCCACCCACTGGGCGGCGTACGTGCACCGGAACCCCGTCCGCGGCGGGAGCCACTGGGCCGGGTCCTTGTCCCCCTTGGAGCGGTTGGACGAGGCACTCACCGCGCGCAGGGATGCCCCGCTGCCGAGATCGTTCGCGTAGGAGCGCCGTCGGGCCGTGGTCCAGCGCCAGGCCCCGGAGTCCCACGCCTCCTTGAGCGGCACCATGTGGTCGATGTCGAAGGTGGACGGGTTCGTGGTCCAGGTCCCGTCGTAGGCCGAGTACCACTTGCCGCCCCGCAGGTAGCAGCCCGCGCCGATGGTCACCGGCTGGGTGGATTCCGCGATGAGCACCTCGTAGCGCGTGGTGCAGCCGTCCCCGTCCGCGTCGATCCAGAGCGGGAACCTGGTGCGGGCATAGCCCCAGGAGTGCTCCGGGGCGGTCTTGAGGCGGGCGAGCAGCTGCAGCTGGGTGCCGCTGATCCGGGTCCCCGCCTCCGCGGGGCCTGCGCCCAGCACGCTCGCGACAAGGATGGCCGCAACGGCGGCAAGGAGGAGGGCGGCTCGCGGCCGGCGGCGTCGGAGATTCGGCATGTCCGGAGCCTACGCGCGCACGGTGTCACCTGTGTGGCACGGGGGCAGGCGGTCCGACACGACTGCTCCGGAGGCTGCATGATCGGTCGGTGACCGGCCACGCGACCCTCATCGTCAGCCCCCTCGCCTCGCGGATCCGCGACGAGCGCGCAAGGGCGCGCGTGATCGAGCTGGCGACCGGGGCGGCCCGCACCCGCGGCATGACCGGGATCCGGCTCGTCGAGACCGCCGAACCCGACGTGATCCGGGTGGCCGCAGCGGCTGCCGTCGCCGACGGCCACGACCTGGTCATCCTCGCCGGTGGCGACGGCACGATCCGCGACGCCAGCGGCGCGCTCGCCGGAAGCGGTATCGCCGTCGGCATCCTGCCCTGCGGCACCGGCAACCTGTATGCCACCACGGTCGGCCTGCCGCACGACCTCTCGGCCGCCGCCGGCGTGATCACCCACGGCACCGCCCGTGCCCGGGATGCCGCGCGCGTCACCATGCTCAGCCCCGACGCGCCTCCGGATCAGCCACCCCCCACGCCAATACCCTTCGTCGTCGCCTGCGGGACCGGCTTCGACGCCCGGATGATCGCCGCCACGGACCGCGATCTCAAGCGGCGGTACGGGGTGGCCGCCTACTTCCTGGCCGCGGCCAGCCTCCTGGGCCACCTCGAGGCGGTGCCCACGGTCCTCGAGGTTGACGGGACCCGCCACGAGCTCGAGTCGGTCGTGGTCCTCGTGGTCAACACGGCCGAGGTGATCCCCGGCCTCCTGCGGCCCCGCCTCCCGGCGCGCCCGGACGACGGTCTCCTGCACGTCTTCGTCCTGCCCAAGGGCGGCCTCATCGACCCGATCCGCGGATCCCTGGAGATCATGGCCGCCCAAAGCGCGGGCCTGTATCCCTCCGGCGTGGCCGGGCGTCTGCTGGGGCGGCACGTGCGCGTCGAGGTCACGCCGCCCGGCCCCACCCAGGTGGACGGCGATCCGTACCCGCCGGCGTGGCTGGAGGCGGCCATCCTCCCCGGCGCTCTACGGGTTCTCACCGCCTGAAGCCTGGGCTCGCAGGACGCAGGAGTCACGGTGAGATCACCTGCATCCGGGGAGGATCGGCTGGCACGGCCGCGAACATGCACACCAGCGAACCTGCGCCCGTCGGACGGCCTCACGGTGCTCGAGCAGCTGCGCGGCATCCGCCCCGACCTGCCCGTCCTGTTCTGCTCCGGCTGGACGGCCTCGGAGGTCGCCGGCCGCTTGAACCTCTCGAGCCGGACGGCGTTCATCCCGAAGCCGTTCCGGGAACGGCGCTCACGGAGGCGGTCGCACGCCTGCCGGCCGGGGTGCGGGAAGACTGACGAGACCGGCCCGCAGCGTCGCCGTCAGGCCGGGAGCCGGACGGTGAACACGGACCCCCGTCCGGGACCCGGGCTCGCCGCAGAGATCTCGCCGCCATGGAGGGCGACGATGTCCCGGGAGATCGAGAGACCCAGGCCCAGGCGACCGTGCGGGCGCCCGCCCGGCGACTGCGCCCGATGGAAGGGGTCGAAGATCCCGGGCAGGACGTCCGGGTCGATGCCATCCCCGTCGTCCGCCACGCCGATCTCGACGCCACCGGGCACCCGGCGCAGGGAGACCTCGACGTGCCCTCCCGGCGGCGTGTGGCGGACCGCGTTGTCGATCAGGTTCCGGAGCACCTGCGCCAGCCGGTCGGCATCGATGCGGGCCCGCGGCTGCGCCCCGATCCCCGCCTCCAGGGCAACGCCGGCCGCGTCCGAAGCGGCCTTCGCGGACGCCACGGCGTCGGCGACGACCGGCGCCACGGGCTGCAGGCGGAGTGCGACGTCGAGCATGCCGGCCATGGCCCGGGAGGCGTCGAGGAGGTCCTCGGTGAGCACCCGCTGCGCCTCCGCGTTGCGCACGATGATGTCGAGCGCCTCGCGATCCCGGCCTGGCACCTTGCCGTCGGCGAGGAGTCGCGTCCAGAGCAGGACGGCGGCGAGCGGCGTGCGCAGCTCGTGGCTGACGATCGCCAGGAAGTCGTCGCGGACGCGGAGGGCGGCCTCGGCGGCGGTCCGTGCCTCCCGCTCCTGCTCGAGAAGCCGGGCCTGCTCCGTCTCGAACCGCTTCCGGTCCGAGATGTCGGTGTACAGGAGCGCGACCAGCCGGCTGTCGCGCTCGCCCATGCGGGTGGCGCTGACCTGGAACCAGCGGCCGATGCTGGCGACCTCGATCTCGAGCCGCGCCGGCTCGCCGGTGCGGCCGACACGGTCGAACAGCTCCAGCCACGACGACTCGAGGGCCGGCATCATCTCGCTCGCCCGCCGGCCGGTCGCATCTGCGCGTCCGGTCACCAGCTGCTGGGCGGGGTTGGACTCGAGGACCAGGAAGTCCGCCGGACGGCCGTCCTCGCCGGCCAGGATCTCGATGACCGAGAAGCCCTCGAACATGCTGCCGAACAGCGTCCGGTAGCGCTCCTCGCTGGCCCGCAGGGCATCCTCGACCCGCTTGCGGTCCGTGACATCGAACACCGCGCCGGCCAGGCTCACGACGCGCGATGGCATCCCGGAGAAGGTTGCGCGCCCGGTGACCCCGAGCCACCGGATCGTGCCGTCCGGGAGCCGGATCCGGGCCTCGGTGCGGACCGTCCCAGCGCCCGCGGGGTCCAGCGCCGCGCGGATGTCCGCGAGCAACCGCGCGCGATCGTCAGGATGGACCACCCGCTCGACCCACGCCTCCACCGTCGGCGCGTCGCCGACGGCGTCGGGCATCAGCTGCAGGATCCGGGGATCGACCTCGAGCCGGCGGTCAGCCGCAGTCCACGAGAAGGTCGTGATGTCGGATGCCGCCAGCCCCAGCTCGTGCAGCTGCCGGGTCCGGCTGCGGCCGCCCAGCATGTGCACCCGGCCCAGCGGGCCGCCCGACGCCGGATCGGCCGGGCCGTCGGGTTGGGGCGCGCCGGGATCCCGCAGTTCCATGGCGTCCGCCAGGCCGTGCCTAGCTCTCTGCCAGCACGATCACGCGGTCGCCGCCGGCGAACGTGATCCGCGCGTCGCGGCCGGGGTTGAGGACGACGCCGTAGGCGGCCGCGGCATCGCCGGACCTCGCTGCGGAGCGATAGCCCAGGGCGATCTCGCCGCGCCCGCGGGCGGCCGCCTGCACGGTGGCGAAGGCGACCTCGCGGCCGGGCGCGATGTACCGGTCCGCGGGCCGCAGGTAGATCTCGGCGCCATCCGCGTCGAACAGGTCGCGGAAGACATCGGAGAGTTCCGGCGTCTCCGCGATCTGGGCGAGCAGCAGCGAGAGCACCCGTGAGCTGACCACGAAATCGTCCGCCCGGGCGACCTCGGCCAGCTCCCGGTTCCGCTCGTCGAGCATCTCCGAGACGATGGAGAAGCGCCGGCCGGCCGCCTGGCCGATGTCGCGCAGATGGAGCAGCGTCAGCAGCGTGCGGGCATCGGCCATCTCGGCGTCGCGATCGTCGGACTCGGCGAGCACGATCACGTGGTCGAAGGACGGGATGTCGAGCGAGTCGAGGACCGGCCGGCTGGTGGTGCTCGCGGCGCGGATCTCGAGGTGGATGTTGGCGAGGCCGCCAAGCTCCGCCGCCTCCGCCTCCAGGCGCGCCACGGGCGAGACGGCAAGCGCCTTGGAGCCCGGGGCCACGTACTGGTCCAGCTCGCGGATCACGGAGGGCGCCCGGCGGTTCCAGCCCAGGACCAGCGTCCGCTCGGGCGCACCCACTCGCTCGACAGGCGCCACGATGGAGGACTCGTCAACCGCAGGGTTCGACTCCAGCCGGATCGCACCGCTGTCCTTGGCGAGCAGGACCAGGCTGTCGCCCGGCCTCAGGACCTCGTCGTGCGAGGGACACAGGCTGGCGACCCCGTCACGCACGATGCCCGCCGCGATCCCCGCGCCGAGGGCCGTCGCGACGTCGCCGAAGGTGCGGCCGACGACCTCCGGCATCTGGACGACATGGAACTCGTTGCCGGAGAAGTCGAGCACCTCGGAGTAGACGACCGACAGTCCGGACTGGCGGCAGGTCTGGGCGACGATCCGGCTGATCAGCTCGTCGGCGAGGAGGAGGTGAACCTCGTCGCCCGCGATCAGCCTGGCGATGTCCACGCTCGACTGGTCCTGGACCTCGGCGACGATCCGGTAGGCGTCGGATCGGCGGTCGGCACGACCGGTCAGCGCAAGGATCGTCTTGAGGACATTGACGTCGGGATCCTCGCCCTCGGACTGCAGGACGATGATCGCGCGGGCCTCGTCCGGGTTGGCGATGCGCAGGTCGGAGAGGGACATGGGCCGGCCGGAACGGCAGACGATGCGGACCCGGCGAGGGATGGTCACCCGCTCGCGGATCGCAGCCTCCATCACCACCCGGTCCTCGTCGGCCATCACCACGATCGTCGTCCGGCGCCGGCTCTCGCCCGCCTCGATCAGCTGGGTGATGACGGGGAAGACCTGCTGGCTCCAGCCCAGGATCAGGACGTGGTCGCGCTCGAGCACGCGCGAGCGGCCTTTGCGCAGGTCGGCCAGCTTGTCCGAGATGCCGTTGTTGAGGATGCCGATGAGCGTGCTGATGACGAAGATGCCGCCGAAGGTGACGGCCAGCATGCCGAGCATGAACTGGAGGCTGCCCTCGTCGCCGCCCATCGTGCCCGAGTCCAGGGTTCTGACCAGCGACATCCAGAGCAGCTTCGGGATGCCGTAGCCGTCGTCGCCGCCGACGAGCTCGACGATCAGCACAAGCCCGACGACGATCACCACCGAGAGCACGAACAGGCCGAGGATCAGGGCGACGGTGCCCCGTTCCATGAACCGGTCGAACCGGTAGGAGAGGCGCTCGCGGAAGCCGGGGGATGCGGTCGTACGGTCCATGGCGCGGATCATGCCATCGCGCGGGTCCTCGCCGGGCGGTCCCGCCGCCACGTGGCCGCCGCTGCGGGCCGATCGGCCCGCGAATACGGGACGAGTGGTCCGGCGGTAAACGATTTCACGTGCCCTTTGGATCAAGGAACGGACATGCCTCGACGGGTACCGTTGCCGGGTGAACTGCATCGTCCTCGTCAAGCAGGTCCCCGACGTATCCAACATCCCCGAGGAGGCATGGGACCTCGAGAAGGGCACGCTCCGGCGGGCCATGCTCGACAGCATCCTCAATCCCCTGGATCTGCACGCGCTCACGTTCGCGGAGCAGCTGACGCACGGTGATCCGGCGTCCAAGACGGTCTTCCTGACCATGGGCCCACCCCAGGCCCGCGACATGCTCGTGGACTGTCTCGCCCGTGTTCGCGGCGAGGCGATCCTGCTCACCGACAAGGCCTTCGCGGGCGCCGACACCGGCGCCACCGCGTACGCGCTCGCCTGCGCCATCCGGCGGATCCAGGCCGAGATGTTCGACGGCGACCCGAACTACGTGATCGTCACCGGCATGCAGTCGGTGGACGGGGACACCGCGCAGGTGCCGCCGCAGGTTGCCGAGGATCTCGGCATCGACCACATCGCCTACGCCAAGGGCCTGCGCACGGAGCCCGGCCTGGCCATCCGGCGGATCGCGTCCGAAGGCGTCGAGGACGTCCGGCCGCTGCGCTGGCCGTTCCTGGTCACCGTCACGGCCTGCACGGATCCGCTCTACCCGTCGTTCACCCAGGCCCGCGCCGCGCGCCACGGCGCGATCTACGAGTGGACCGCCGCCTCGGTGGGTGCGGATCCGTCCCGGACCGGCCTCGCCGGCGCCTGGACCCAGGTCTACCGCCTCTTCTCCCCGTCCGAGGACCGGGACAAGACCTGCGAGATCGTCACCGATCCGTCGGCGCTGATCGGCAAGATCGCCGCCCGCTGGCGCGACGCAGCCCCGGGCGCCGGCCCCGAGGCCGACGAGGTCTACGACCTCTCCGGCAAGGAGCCCAGCTACCGCGGCGAGGTGTGGGTGGTCGCCGAGCGCGAGGGCGACGGGGTCCGCTCCGTCTCGCTCGAGCTCATCGGCAAGGCCCGGCGTCTCGCGGACAGCCTCGGCGAGAAGGTCGGCGCGGTCCTCGCGTGCGATGCCGCCGGCACCCGTCCGGCAGACCTGATCGCTGCCGGCGCGG
>JBAXFC010000135.1:0-8316 GCA_037140135.1 Chloroflexota bacterium | reverse complement strand
CCACCGACCCCGGCATCGGCATGATGGGCAACGTCGGGCGGAACCCGGGCGCCGGTCACCTGCCGCCGTCCTCAGAGATCCCGGGCCATCGAGTGGACGTCATCCCCGCGCGGCTTGCCGCAGCCCTTGACGGCGCAGCCGGTCGGGAGCCGCTGGTAGGCAGAGGCGGCGGCGATCGGACCCGCGGCGCCCGGGTTCCGCCCGACGTTGCCCATCATGCCGATGCCGGGGTCGGTGGAGCCCTCGAACCGGTGTGGCAGCCGCGGATCGACCGTCCGCCGGCGGAACGGGTTCCTCATGCCATCCCCTCCCTAGACCTCGGCCGAATGCCCCGTGGCCGGCCCTGCTCGCCACAGGGTACGCTGCGCGCGGCGACGACACCCCTGCGTACCCCAGGAGTCAACGGCATGGCAGCGCGCACCATCCTCCTCGTCGGCACCCCGAAGGGTGCGTTCATCCTCGAGAGCGACGCCTCCCGCCGCGATTGGTCGCTGCGTGGCCCGATGTGCGGCGGCTGGCCGGTCCATGACATCTCCGTGGAACCCGGCACCAACGCCCTGCTCGCCGCGGCGGGCAGTCCCTGGTACGGACCGGCCGTCTGGCGCAGCGACGACCTGGGCGAGACGTGGACCCATTCCTCGGACGGCCTCACCTACGGCGATGGCGGACCAGCCGTCAAGACGGTCTGGAACGTGGCGGCGGGCCTCGACGGGATCTACGCCGGCGTGGAGCCGGCAGGCCTCTTCCGGAGCCGGGACCGTGGTCGCACCTGGGAACACGTGGCGGCGCTCACCGCCCATCCCAGCCGGCCCGACTGGCAGGCAGGTGCGGGCGGCCTGATCCTCCACACCATCGTCCCCCACCCCACCGATGCCGCCCGGATGTGGGTGGGCATCTCGTCGGTCGGCGTGTTCGAGACCCGCGATGGCGGCGCGAGCTGGGCGACGCGCAACCGGGGCGTGCGCGCCGGCTTCCTGCCGGACCCGTACCCCGACTACGGCCAGTGCGTCCACAAGCTCGTCCTCGCGAGCGACGGCACGGAGCGGCTCCTCCAGCAGAACCACTGCGGGGTCTACCGCTCCGAGGATGGCGGCGAGGCCTGGGAGGAGATCACCACCGGCCTGCCGTCGGAGTTCGGCTTCGCGATCGCAGCCCACCCGCGGGACCCCGACACCGCCTGGACGATCCCGCTCACGGAGGCCGAGGACGGCCGCTTCATGCCCGGCGCCAGCGCGGCGGTCTGGCGCACCCACGACGCCGGCGCGACGTGGATCCGGTCCGGCGAGGGACTGCCGCAGGAGAACGCCTTCATCGGCGTCCTGCGCGAGGCGATGGCCGTGGACCGGCTTGACCGCGTCGGCGTCTACTTCGGCACCAGCACCGGCCAGCTCTACGCGTCGGCGGACGAGGGGTTGACCTGGTCGCGGATCGCCGACAACCTGCCGCCCATCTGGTCCGTGGAGGCGCTCGTCCTTGACTGACGCGCAGGCGTCCGGGCCGGCCGTGACCGTCGTGCTGCCGCGCTCCCTGGTCGCCATCATGCCCGGGACGGCGCGCCGGATGACGGCCGTCGAAGGCACGGTCGCCGAGGTCATCGCGGACGTGGAGGCGCGGGTGCCCGGTTTCGCCGACCGCGTCCTCGAGGCCGGCCCGGCGATCCGCACCCACCTCAACGTCTTCGTGGACGGGGAACGCGCCTCGCTCGCCACGCCCGTCGCTCCCGGGGCGACCGTCCACGTGATCCCGGCCGTCTCCGGCGGCTGACCGGCGCGCTCGCGCCCCTCAGGCCTTCGGCCGGTCCCCGATCCCCCAGCCGCCAAGGAGGTCCGCCGCCTCCTCCACGGAGCGCGTCTGCTCGTCGGTGCGCAGGTGGCGCCGATCCTGCGACGAGGTGTGGGCGAACCCGCCGAGCAGATCGCGGATCCGCCGCAGCCGCTCCAGCTGGCTCGCCTCCACCGGGGTCCACCAGGCGGGCGCGGCGCGGCGGTTCATCAGCAGCAGGACGTGCTCCAGGCAGAAGGGCGCGGCCGCGGCGGCCTCCGCCCAGGCCGGGTGCTCCGCGAGCTGGACCAGGCCGTCCACCACGCCGTCATCGGTGGCGCGCACCCGCTGGCAGGCCAGGCAGGCCGCCGGCCGGGCCGCCTCGCCGGCCCGTCGAGCCCGCGTCCAGGAGCCGGACCCGTGGACCTCCTCCATGTCCCGCAGGCGCGCGACGAGCGTGGCCCGCAGCAGGATGGCGGCGCCCAGGCTGCCCGACGACCGGCGATCGGCCGCGAGGACCGCCCGACAGTGCGCGCCGCAGAAGCCGCGCGCCACGTCCAGCCCTTGCCGGAACCCGATGTCGTTCACGCTCTCGGCGAGGATCGACTCCAGGTATGCGGCCTCCGTGCGGGAGCGCTCGCGGCAGAGCGGGCACCCGGGCAGGCTGAACGCCTCGGCGAGATGGACGTCGGCGCCGGTCCGCGCGGGGAGCTTCCTCATGCCGGTATGGTCGCCGGTCCGGCGCCGTCCTGCTCGCCACGCTGCGCATGCCGGGTACTGGTGCGGTCTGGGACCTTCTGGTGATGTCCATTGCCAGCTGTTTGCGGGAGCATGGACCATCCGAACGCCGTCCACCGACCGTACGGAGCCGGATACTGATCGTGCGCCGCACCGTGACCGCCGTCCTTCTCGCCCTGCTGGTCGTGCTCGGCATGCCCACGGCGGCCGCGCGCGCCGCCGGCTCGGACGTCAAGGTCGTGGTCGTCGTGGGTCCCGTCGGCTCGTCCAACGACCACTACAAGGCCGACGCCGCCAAGCTCGTGGCCGAGGCCCAGAAGTACACGTCCAACGTGGTCAAGCTGTACACCCCCAACGCCACGTGGACCAGGGTCAAGGCCGCCGCCCAGGGTGCGAGCGTCTTCATCTACCTCGGCCACGGCAACGGCTGGCCCAGCCCGTACCCGCCGTTCCAGACCCTGACCAAGGACGGCCTGGGCCTCGATCCGACCGTGGGCGCCGACGGCAGCAGGCACGTCTACTACGGCGAGGACTACATCCGCAACGAGTTCCGCTTCGCGCCCAACGCGGTGGTGCTCCTCTACCACCTCTGCTATGCCTCCGGGAACACCGAGCCGGGCATGGCGACGGGCAGCATCGCCGACTCGCGCCTGCGCGTGGACAACTACGGCGCGGGCTTCATCGGCGCCGGCGCCCGCGCCGTCATCGCAGACGGCCATCCCGACACCCTCGTCGTGGACTACGTCCGCCAGCTGTTCACCTCCAACCGCTCAATCGAGGGCATCTTCCGGGCCGCCGCCAACTGGCACGGCCACCCGATGGGGTCCTTCGCCTCGCAGCGGACGCCCGGGCTCCGGTACCTGATGGACCCCGAGTCCACGGCGCCGTCCGGTTTCTACCGCTCCGTCGTGGGCGACCTGACGCTGACGGCGCCCGAGGTCACGGGCGTGCTCCCCTCGCCCAGCAACGTTGACCCCGCGGACTTCGTCCTGCCAGGAGCGGCGGAGGTCACCGCGGATGCCGGAATCCCGATGTTCGCGACCGCCGCGGCGGCTGCCGACCCGGCCGGCACCGCTGCCGCAACCCTGCCCGCCGCCACGCGCCTGCGCGTCACCGCCGATGTGACGCCGGCGCCCGACGGCACCCGCATCCTCGCCGCCGCGGTCCTGGCCACGACCAACGCCGGGTTCGTGCGGGCCACGGACATCGAGCCGCGCGACAGCGCCGGGGTCGTCCCGTGGACCCTGGACCAGAGCGCTGCCCTCCTGTCGCCCAACGCGGACAACGTGAGCGACGGCCTCGCGGTCACGGCGCGGCTCTCGGAGCCGGACGCCACGACCCTGGTCGTCAAGAACGCGGCCGGCACCACCGTCAAGTCGATGGCGAGCACCGGCGACATCGTCCGGTACGCGTGGGACCTGACCGGCTCCACCGGAACCGGCATCGCCGACGGCGCCTACACGTGGACCCTTCGGGGGGCCAAGGACGCCTGGGGCAACGCGGGCTTCACGCGCACCGGCACCTTCACGGTCGATGCGACGGCACCCGTCTCCACCGGCTCCACGGCAACCACGACCGGCGGCAGCGGCTGGGCCGTCGCCCCCGTCACGCTCACCGTCACGGCCAGGGACACCACCTCGGGCGTGGGCTCCATCGCCTGGCGCGTCGATGGTGCCGCCGCCAGGACGTACGCGGGCGCCGTCGCCATCGCGACCAACGGCACGCATCTCGTCGAGTACCGGGCGGTGGACAAGGCCGGCATCCGGGAGGACTGGCACGGCCTCACCCTCAAGATCGACACCGTGCCGCCGGTCCTCACGCTGGTGCCGGCCGGGACGGCGGGTGACCTTGCCGGCTGGTTCCGGAGCCCCGTCAGCATCAAGCCCGGCATCACCGATGCGGCCTCCGGTGTCGGCGTGAAGCGGATCGCGGTCGATGGGGCGACACCGGTGCCGCTGGGCACGACGGCAGTCGTCGTCAGCGGAGACGGCCCCCACACCGTGACCGTCACCGTGGGCGACGTCGCGGGCAACAAGACCTCCGCGACCACGACCTTCTCGATCGATGCGACCGTCCCGGTCGTCACCCTGCCGGACCCGGCCCCGGCGATCGCCACCGTCACGCCCAACGGCGACGGCACCGGCGAGCAGGTCACGATCCCCTGCTCGATCTCCGAGCCGGGCACGGCCATCGCGGTGATCACCGATGCGGCCGGCGTGACGGTCCGCACGCTCACGGCCCCGGCCGCTCTCGCCGGCGACGCGACGCTGGCCTGGGACGGCCGGACGGCGGCCGGTACCCCCGTGCCGGATGGCCGCTACACGATCTCGATCACCGGTCGCGACCTCGTCGGCAACATCGGGGCCGCGGCGGTCACGCAGGTGGATGCCTACGCCGCCCTCTCGGCACTGGCCCGCACGCCCGCCCTCTTCTTCCCCCAGGACGACGACAGGCTGGCCCAGCGGACGACCGCCTCCTTCTCCCTGCTCTCGCCCACGACCGTCTCCATCCGCGTCATCGACGCTTCCGGGACCACCATCAGGACCGGGCCCGCCGCGGCCGCCATGCCCGCCGGTCCCGCGACCTGGTCCTGGAACGGCAAGCTCGACGACGGCACCTATGCGCCGCGCGGCACGTACCGGATCGTGGTGGGCGCCACCAACGGGACGCAGGCCTCCTCGCTCTCGACCACCGTCCGCGCCGACGCCTTCCGCGTCACCAGCACGACCACCGCCGCGAAGCGCGGCACGACGATCACGATCACCGCCGTCACCGCCGAGACCCTCTCGACGACGCCCAGGGTCACCGTCCGCCAGCCGGGTCTTGCCGCACGGGTCGTCACCATGACCAAGGTCAACGCCACCACGTGGACGGCAACGGTCGTTCTCCAGAAGGGCGGCACGGCGGGCACGCTGGCCCTCACCGTCCGGGCGCTCGACACCGCCGGCGGCGTCAACAGCAGCATCCTCCGGATGGCGCTGCAGTAGCCCGCCACCGCTCCCCGCCTGCCACCGGTGGATGATCCGGCACCAGCCCCCGAACGAGGGGCTTGCGCACCGGTCGATAATGGAAGCATCTCCCCCCTCCGCGCCGCGGAGGACGTCCCGGAGGAAACCGGTGAAAGCGATGCGAACAGCCCCTGGGCATGGCTCGCGACGACGGTGGCTGGAGCCCCGTCGGCTGACCGCGAGCGAAGACGCATCGCGCGGTGCCTCGAATGCGGCGTTCCGTCCGCGAGCGGGCAACCTTTCCGACGAGACCCGGGCTGGCAGACCAGGGCGGTCTGGGGCGTAAGCCAGACCGCCGGACGAACCGGACCGGGAGGCCCCTAACCGGGGAACCGGTCGTCCATCAGGCCCGGGCCGTCGTCCGCAAGGACGACGGCCCCAGTGATTCTCCGGGCAGTAGACTCGGGCGACGATGGCAGCCCACGACGACACCCGCGACCCCACGGGACCCGATGCGCCCGACACGCTCGCCGAGGCCGACGAGCTCGGCGAGGCCGACGATCTGGACGATCTCGACGTCCGCCCGGCGACACCGGCCGAGGAGGCCGACGTCCGCAGCTGGCACGCCGCCAACCGCCTGGCCTGGAACGAGGCGGCCGAGGACTACGAACGCTGGCTCGATGACGCGGTCGCGCTCATCCGGTCGGGCCGCTCCAGCCTCTTCCCCGTCGAGCAGGACCTCATGGGCCCGCTCCGGGATCACTGCCGCCGCGCCATCCACGTCCAGTGCGCGGGCGGCCAGGACACGCTCTCGCTCTGGAACCAGGGGGCGGCAGAGGTGGTCGGCATCGACTTCAGCCCCCGGATGCTCGCGGTGGCCCGCCGCCTTGCCGAGGCGACCGGCGCCCCCGCGACCTTCATCGAGGCGGACGTGCTCGACGTCCCGCATGACCTCGACGGGACGGGCGACCTCGTCTACACGGGCCGCGGATCCATCATCTGGCTCGCCGATCTCGACGCCTGGGCGGCCGTCCTGTACCGCCTGCTGGCTCCTGGCGGCCGCCTGGTCGTGTTCGAGGGCCACCCGGCCGAGTGGCTGTTCGACGGTGATGGCGAGGGCGGCTGGACGATGACCGACTACGACTACTTCGCGGGCGCCGAGGCCTCGCGCGGCTGGCACCCCGGCTACATCGCGCAGCTGTCAATCCCGGACGGCGAGCAGCACTGGAAGTACGCCCGCGCCTGGACGCTGGGCGAGGTGATCACCGCGCTCCTCGGCGCCGGCCTGCGCCTCCAGCGGGTCGCCGAGCACCCGGTGGACTGGTGGGGCGGCCACCGGGACGTCCGGGCAGACCAGCGAGGCCGGGTGCCGCTCTCCTTCTCGGTGGTGGCGACCCGCGACTGAACGACCGCGGCCTGCGGTCAGGGGGCGAGGGTCTCGCCGTCGGCGAAGCTGTCGATCACGAGCCGGCGGGCGTCGAGCGAGCCGTTGGTCCCGGTCCCGAACGTCGCCGTCCGCCCGTCGATCACGTGCCGGCCGACCGTCGCGCTCGTGCCGGGCTGCAGCGCGGCCGCGGTCCGCTTGACGTCCGCGTGGGCGTCGGTGCTCTTCGCGTAGCCGATGGCGAGGACCGCGATCTTCGTCGCGGCGCCGTCCGCCAGGGTCCTGAACCGCTGGCCCACGGCGCCGCCCCGACTGGCGGCGATCCCGCCCGTCAGGAGGAGCGGTCAGGACCCCGCAGGGGTGCTGAGCCTCGGGCAGGTGCGGCCGGCGACCGACGGGGCCGTGACGGCTGTTCCGGCGACGGTCGGGCGGATCGTGGAGAAGTCGAAGCCGTCAACGCCGGGGGCGACCAGCGAGAGCGCGGCGCGGCGCGGCGCGGGGAGGGCGTGGCATTGGGCGAGCGGCCCGTCCGGCCGTACTCGAAGACGTGCTGGTCCATGATCACGCTACTCATCCAGAAGACCAGCCCGCGCGTGAGATCCGATGCGTGCCGTCATACGTCCAGACGTCCACCACGTTCTGGCGCATCGGCTGCGCCGGGCCATTGGCCCCGAAGTACCCGTTCATCATGGTGCGTGACTGGACTGCGTCACCGGCGCTGTTGCCACCGAGCGGTGTGCCTCCGGCGAACGCGGCGGCCATCCGCGCCTCGAGCGGCGTGCCGGCCACCGCCTGCATCGCCACCGTCTGGTCGTCGCCGAGGACGAGCATGCCGTCCACGGGCTGGTGGACCGCGGCGAGGTTGACGGACGGAGACGCGCCTCGCGGACGAGGACCGGGACCAGCACGGCGGCGCAGGTCTTGCCGCCGGGGCGACAGCGACGCAGGCGGCCTGCGCCTGGTCGGCACGGTTCGTGCGCAAGCTGGTCCTCCCGTGCCGGGGTGCGTGACGTGCGCGCGGACCATGCCGCGGGCCAACCCCGGCCTGTGCCCTGTGATGTCGCATGTCAGGGCCCCAACCGGCAGTGGAGCGAACCGGTTCAGCGGACTGCAGGTGCTCCCGGATCGGCGGCCGCCGCCGGCACGGCGGTTGCGGGCCGCAGACGGTGCGGGGCGAGGATCCAGGCCAGCGGCATCATCGCGGACGCGACCGCCACCAGCAGCCAGAGGCTCGCCTCGAAGTCCCCGGTCGCGTCACGCACGGCGCCCAGCGCGAACGGCGCCAGCGAGGCGAGGATGTAGCCCACGAGGAACATGAGCGCGGCCGCACCCCCGGTCTCACGCGGATCGTCGCTGATGTCGGTGGGCAACGTCAGGACCAGGGTGAAGGTCACGCCCAGGCCGATACCCAGCAGCGACGCCCAGAGGACCGCCGGCACCGGCCGCAGGGCCACGCCGAGCAGCCCGAGCGTGGAGGAGGCCGCC
>JBAXFC010000134.1:0-8334 GCA_037140135.1 Chloroflexota bacterium | reverse complement strand
CCGCGGACCGGCGCGCGTACGCCTGGTCGCCCTCGTATGGGAGCATCCGCTCGCACGCGTAGTGGTTGGTGTGGGCCATCGTCCCGGCGGCGGACGGCACCGTCACCTCGGCATCGGTCGCCGACCCCTCGACGTTCACCACGCGCCCGTCGCGATGCGCGAACACCGTGTTGTACGAGGACGCGCGGTCCGGCCGGAGCGCCATCGCGACGGCCTCGTCGAGCGTCGTCGCGGTGAGCTGCTGGCGCACCATGAGCAGGCGCGGCACGCCCACCCGCTCGTCGTTGGGCGAGAGCTCGTTCCCGGTCAGCGACAGGCCGGCCGAGTTCCAGCCGATGCTGGCCCACGGGCCGATGCCAACGCTCAGGACCACGGGTTCGCCGGGCACCGACCACTCGATCGCGAGCACGGCCGGCTCCGACGACGGTGAGAGGTCGTTGGTGTGCGCAACCCAGACGTGTCCGTCCGGCGTCGCGGGCGGTACCGCGACCATGTCCGAGCAGCGCCCGTCCACGGTCTCGCCGCCGGTGGCCTGCGACGGCCGGACGCTCCAGATCTCCTCCAGCGACGCTGCGAAGAGCGCAAGCGGCTCCACGCCCGCCCCCTCGGCCGCCCCGTCGATCTCGTCCACCAGCCACGGCGTCGCCGCCAGCGTGGCGTCGCGGTACCCGGAGGCCAGCGCCAGCTGGTCAGCGCGAGAGCGCCCGGGCGGCAGATCGGCATCGAAGGCAACAGCCGCCTGCAGGACCGATGCGGTCGCCTCCCCGACCTGCCGGCCCACCTCGCGATGGGTCCCGGCCACGCGCAGGAACGGCATGCCGCCCCGGACCTCCACGGGCGTGCCCGCCGCTACCGGCCGGCGCGGTTGCGCGGCGGCGGCGGCAGGCGGCGCTCGCCGCGGACCAGGAAGTGGGTGAACCAGTCCCGGATCGCCACGAGGTTCTCCGCCCGGCGGAACGGGGCTCCGCCGCGCGTGAGCTCGTGGCTCTCGTCGGGGACGCGCATGAAGCGGACCGGCCGCCGCAGGGAGCGCAGGACCGTGAACAACGCCTCGGCCTGGCCCACCGTGCAGCGCAGGTCGCGCTCGGCGTGCTGGATGAGGAGCGGCGTGTGCACGTTGTGGGCGAGCGAGATCGGCGAGATCGAGCGGAAGTACTCCGGGTCCTCCCACGGCAGCTTGCCGAACTCGGTCGAGGCCCACTCCCCGCCCGAGATGTCGCCGGTCATGAACAGCATGCCCATGTCCACGACGGACCGGCACGTGACCGCCGCCTTGAACCGGTCTGTCCGCCCGACGATCCAGTTGGTCAGGTAGCCGCCGTACGAGCCGCCCGTGACGCCCAGCCGATCCGGGTCCGCAAGGCCATCGATGACCGCGGCATCGACGCCGGCGATGACGTCCGACATCGGACCGTCGCCCCAGTCGCCGAGGTTCGCCCGGTTGAACGCCTCGCCGTAGCCCTCCGACCCGCGTGGGTTGGTGGCCAGGACGCTGATCCCGGCACCGGCGAGGACCTGCCACTCGAGGACCGGCGACCAGCCGTAGAGCGTGTGCGGGCCACCGTGGATCTCGAGCACCAGGGGGCGCATGCCCGGGCCGCCCGGGTAGAGCCAGCCCGCGATCTCCCACGGCCCGCTGGTCCAGCGGCGCTCCACGGGCATCACCCAGGCGATCTCGGCCGAGAGCACGTCGTTGAGGTGGGAGCACCGGCGGAGCCTGCCCGCCTCCTCGTCGTCCGCCTTGAAGGTCACGACCTCCGGCAGCACCGTGGCGGCCGAGCGGACCGCGGCGACCAGCTCACGCTTGCCGTGGCCTGCCGGGACCGCCGTCCAGCCCGCGAGGTAGTGCTGGTCGTGCGTCAGGCGCCGGGGCGCCCTGGTCCCGGAGAGCGCCACCGACCAGAGCTCGTAGCTGCCGTCCACCGGGGCCGCGAACAGCACCCGCCTGCCGTCCGCGGTGGGGATGGCGGCTGCGCCCTCGCCCATCGTGATGTCGCTGTTCATCGACGCGCCGGGGAGCAGGTCGCTGCCGGCGAGCAGGTCGCGGCCGCCCTTCGGCCCCGCATCGGAGCCGTCGGCGGCGAAGGCCCAGATCCCGTTGCGGTAGCCGCCACGCGGGAAGCGCTCGCCGATCGCCACGATGGTCGCGCCGTCGGGCGTCCAGGCCGGACTGCCGAACAGGGCGTTCGCGCCACCGGCGATCGTCGTCACGACACTCGTGGCAACCTCCACCACGAACACCGCAGAGCGCCACTCCAGGTCCGGGTTGGGGCGCCGGTTGGCCGCGAACGCGATCCGCGTCCCGTCCGGCGACCAGGCGGGCGCGAACTCGGCCGTCGGCCCCACGACCAGCGGGCGGGCGGCTCCCGTCTCCACGTCCACGAGCCAGAGATGCGCGACCTCGTCGTCCACGAAGCCCGCGCCGTTGTACTGGTAGCCGAGACGGTCGATGTAGCGGTAGTCGGAGAGCGGCGTCTCGCCGGGCTTGGGCGGGGCGGGGCGCCCGCGCTTGCGCCGCTGTTCGTCGAGCGTGGCACCGGCTGACGACGTGAGGATGGCCAGCGTCCGGCCGTCCGGCGACCAGGCGAGCTCGTTGACGCCGCGGGGCAGGTCCGTGAGGCGGCGGGCCTCACCCCCGTCGAGCGGCAGGAGGTGGACCTGGGTGGCGTCCTCGCGCTCGCTGGCATCCTTGGGGCGGGCCGGCTCGTCCTCGACGAGGAGGCGGCGGTCGGAGAGGAAGGCGAGCGTCCTGCCGTCCGGGGAGAAGCGCGCGTGGCGGTCGGTCTTCGCGCCGAGGGTGACCTGGCGGGCATCGCCCGAACCGTCCGCCGGAGCCAGCCAGATGCTGTGCCGGTAGCCGTCGCGGGCGACGTTGCTGCGCTTGACGGTGAACGCGACGAGCGAGCCGTCCGGGGAGAGTTGCGGGTCGAACGGGACGGCGAGGCGGTGGATGTCCTCGGGGCTTGCGGGTCGCGGCACGATCATCCTCCGGGGCGCCGCCTGGGCATGGGTGCCTGTGCGGGCGCGATGGGGCCGCGTGGACGCCGCGGGCCGGGGTCTTTCGCAGTCTAGCGCGGCGGGAGCGGCTACCATCGGCCTGCGATGGCCGAGCAGCTCTCCCTCCGGCTGGACCCGGCGCTCCCGCGCCCGGGCGATCTCGCGCCGATGTGGCCGGTGCCGCGGCGCGACGCCTTTGACGACCCCGGGTTCCTGTTCGAGCCCACCTGGGGTGGACACCGCGTGCTCGCGTTCGTGGAGCCCGCCGGGCAATCCGACGGGGCTGGCGCGATCCGGCTGGTGGACGGGCGGGGCACCGATTGGGCGCCGCAACTCCCGGAGCTTGCGGGCCTCGCGGTCCGCGTTGCGGCCCGGTCGGCGGTCCTCGATGGCGAGCTGGTGGTCGTGGATGCCGCGGGGCGCGCCGACGACGAGGCGCTCCGGCTGCGGCTGGCGGGGCGGCCGGGACGGGCCGTCGCGCTGCTCGTCTTCGACCTGCTCCACCTCGACGGCCGGTGGCTGCTCAACCAGCCCCTGGAGAAGCGGCGCGCGGCGCTGCGCCGGACCCTGCGACCGGGCGACGAGGTGGTCGTCGTGCCCTCGATCGCCGGCGAGGGCCGGGCGCTGCACGCTGCCGTCTCGTCGCAGGGAATCGCGGGCGTCCTGGCGCGACGAGCCGGCAGCCCGTACCTGCCGGGTGTCCACAGCCGTCTCTGGCGCTCGATCGCCGCCTCGCGCGTCGACCCGGCGGAGGCCCGCCCGGAACCCGACGAGGCTGCCCTCACCGGCGATGAACCCGGACTCGTCGCTGCCGGGCCCGCGGCCGCAACCGTGCTGGCGCTCTTCCGCCGGCTCCCGCTCGACGAGCCCGACACCGGATTCTGACGGACAGCCCGGGCTTCGAGGCCGGCCGCCCGACCCACGGCGCATCGGACGTCGGGACCAGACCGGGCGACAGGAATGGCCTCCGAAGGAGGCGTGAATGGCTCGCGCGGCGGCTTGGGGCGAGGAAGCCGGACCCCCGGTCATGCCGAGTCGCGCGGAGGGCCCGAATCCGCGATCTTCGCGGATTCGGGGGTGGCGCACCGACTCCCACGCTGCTACTATGCCGCGTGTTGACAGTCAACATCACTTCATCCCCTCGGCCGGCCGCCTTGGCCCGGTCCAGATGAGCGCCGTTGGAGTCGCGTGTGGCGGAGTCCCAGTCCCTCGAGTTCGGGGTGAACCTCAACAACCGCGAGCCCTTGATCGCCCCGAACTACGGGCTGCCCCAGCTGCTGGACCTGAGCCAGACAGCCGAGGGCCTCGGCTTCGACTCGGTCTGGGTGGGTGACAGCCTCTTCTCCAAGCCGCGCTACGAGGCGATCTCGCTGCTGTCGGCGATCTCCCAGCGCACGAGCCGGGTCCGGCTGGGCACGGCGTGCCTGGTCACCTCCCCGCGCAACCCGCTGTACCTCGCGATGGAGTGGGCCACGCTGGACCAGCTGTCCGGCGGCCGCACGATCTTCGGCCCCTGCGCCGGCAACCCCGAAGTGGGCGTGCGCCGCGAGTTCGAGGCCCTGGGCCTGGACTTCGACCGCCGCTTCCACATCTTCGAAGAGGGCCTGTCGATCCTGCGCACCCTCTGGACCGAGGGCAAGGTCACGCACCACGGCGAGACCTACAACTACGAGGACGTGGCCTTCTACTCCGGCACCGAGATGGGACCGCTGATGCCCATCCAGAAGCCGCCCCCCTTCTGGATCGTCTCCAATCCGCGCCTGGTGACCAACGCCGCGGACGAGAAGATGGTCAGGACGATGAAGAACGCCTGCCGGCGCGTCCTCACGTACGGCGAGGGCTGGATGACGTGCTGCCGGGCCACGCACCCGGAAGAGCTGGTCGAGCAGCTGGGCTACTTCCACGAGGTTGCGGCCGAGATCGGCGACAACGCCGACCGCCTGACGGTCAGCTACCAGGTCACCCTCAACATCGGTGACTCCGAGGAGGCTGCGCGCAAGGCGTTCGGCGACTACATCACGCAGTACTACCCCGAGCTGAGCAAGGCGATGGACCTTTCGAACTGGGGCCCCGTGGGCACCCCGGAGCAGATCATCGCCTGGTTCAAGACGTTCGCGAACGCGGGCGTCGACCACTTCATCTGCCGCTTCGGATCGCTCGACCAGTTCGGGCAGGTCGAGCGGTTTGCCCGCGACGTGCTGCCGGAGCTCCGGTCCCACGTCCGCATCGAGACGAGGTAAGGGCGAATGAGCGCAGAGAAGATCCGCCAGCACGCGGAGCTGATCGTCAACACCTGCTTCACCGTCGAGAAGGGTGACGTCGTCACGATCATCACCGACGACAAGCACGAGCATCTCGCCCACGCCATCGCCGAGGTCGCGACCGAGCGCGAGGCGTGGCCGGTGATCATGAACAACGAGATGCAGGTCCGGCGCGGCCTGGCGGACACGCTGTTCCCGATGGCCCCGCCCAAGAACCTCCACGACGCCATGCTCGCGGCCGACGAGATCATCATCGTCTGCAACCTCGAGTGGGCCAACCGCTTCGCGCACGTGAACGCCGTCAAGGAGTCCTGCGCCAACAACGTCAAGATCGCCTCGGTCGAGCCGGGCATGGGTGAGTGGGACATCGTCCTCGACGACATCCTGGTCTCCACCGAGCGCGCCGTGAAGGCCATGGAGGCGCTCGCCGGCGCCACGCAGTGCCGCGTCACGGGGCCGTCCGGCACCGACGTCATCGTCAACATCGAGGGGCGTCCGCCCCTCCAGGTCACCCCGCTCCGCCAGCGCGGCTGGATGATGGGCCCGCTGCCGCTCTGGGCCGAGGTCGCGTACGCCGCGGTCGAGGACAAGACCGAGGGCATCATCGCGGTCGACGGCAACATGCTCGGCATCGGCGTGGACGTCGTCTCGAGCCCGATCTTCTGGACCGTTCGCGGCGGCAAGGTCGTCAAGATCGAGGGCGAGCGCGACGCCAAGGAGCTCGAGCGGGTCATCGAGGGCGTGCCCAACGTCGAGGTGATCGGCGAGTTCGCCTTCGGGACGAGCCACAAGGCCCCCCTGGGCAGCCCGTCCGAGAAGGGCCGCATCGGCAACGTCCACTTCGCGATGGGCGACAACAAGAACGCCTACCCGGGCGGCCAGAACGTCTGCCGCCTGCACCTCGACGGCGTCGTGCGCAATGCCACCCTCCAGATCCTCGACACGGGCGTGTACATCTTCCGCGACGGGCAGTGGGCCCTCTAGACCAGGTGCGGGTCGTCCCGCTCGAGAGCGTCGCGCCCATCGAGCTCCCGGGTGGGAGCTGGAGTCGGGTCCTGCTGACCGGGTCGCGTGTCGGCTCGGTCAGCGCCCTGGGCTTCTCCAGCTTTGCCGCGCACACGGCGACGGCCATGCTGTCGCACGAGACCGAGGAGCTCGCCTACGTCCTGACCGGGCGCGGCGAGCTCCGGCTCGACTCGGAATCCGTCCCCTTCGACGCCGGCGCCGCGCTCTTCGTGCCCGCCGGCGTCTGGCATGCCGTGGTCAACACCGGCGATGAGCCGGTGACCATGGTGTTCTCGTTCCCGCACCCCGACTATCCGCCCACCAGCCGTCGCCAGGAGGCACTCACTTGAGTCCCGACGAACTGCGCGATCGCGTGGCCACGGCCTGTCGCATCATCGCGCTCGAGGGATACACGGACCTCACCCTGGGCCACGTCAGCGCGCGCAACCCGGGCGATCGGACCATCTGGATCAAGCGCAAGGGCATCGGCCTCGGCGAGGTCGAGCCGTCCGACGTGATCGCCCTCGACATCGACGACCCTGCCGCCTTCACCAGCTCGGACTACCACCTCGAGTCGGTGATGCACACCGAGATCTACCGCCTCCGGCCGGACGTCGGCTCGGTCATCCACGGCCATCCGGTCTTCGGGACGGCGCTCGGCGCCACCGATGGCGAGCTGCAGCTGCTGACCCATGACGCCGTCCTGTTCGCCGACGGCGTCGGCATCTACGACGACGGCCCCGAGCTGATCATGAACCACGACCAGGGCCGCCGCGTCGCGCTGGCCCTCGGGTCCCGGCGGGCCGCCCTGCTGCGCAACCACGGGGTCGTCCTCGCCGGCGAGGACGTCCGCTGGACCGTCCTGGCAGCCGTCACGCTCGAGCGCGCGATCCGGTTCCAGTCCATCGCCTCCACGCTGGGCAGCTCGAGGCCGATCCCGCAGGACGGCGCGCAGCGACTCCTCCCGCTCAAGTACCAGGAGGGCTTCCTGGACGAGTACTGGGCAGCGTGGGAACGACGGGTGTACGGCCAGACCGGCCACGGTCGCGGGGCCGGCTGACGATGCGGATCGCGGTGGCGCTCAACGGCGCGGATACCGTCCTTGACATCGAGCCCCAGGAGTTCCTGCTCGATGTGCTGCGCGACGACCTCGGCCTGACGGGCGCCAAGCGCTCCTGCGACTCCCAGGTCTGCGGCGCGTGCACCGTTCTCGTGGACGGTGCCCCCGTCAGCGCCTGCTCCTACCTTGCCGCCGAGACCGACGGACGCGCCGTCACGACGATCGAGGGCTTCCGGGAGACGCCGGCCTTCACGCCCATCGCCGACGCCTTCACCCGGCACGCCGGCCTGCAGTGCGGCTTCTGCACCCCGGGTCTCGTCCTGACCATCCACGCCCTGCTCGAGGACGGCGAGCTGGTGGACGAGGCCTCGATCCGCCACGGTCTCTCCGGCAACCTCTGCCGCTGCACCGGGTATCGCGCGATCCTGGACACGGTCCTTGACCTCGCCGCCGGGCGGACCACCGCATGACCGCCGTCCGGCCCCCGGTCCGCGCCTCGAGCACTCCCCAGGTGGGGCGGTCCATGGCGCGCAAGGACGCGGCCGAGAAGCTGCGCGGCGAGGCCCAGTACGTTGGGGACCTCGTCGTCCCGCGGATGCTGCACGGCAAGGTCCTGCGCAGCCCGTTCCCGCACGCCCGGATCGTGTCCATCGACACCTCCGAGGCCGATGCGATGCCGGGCGTGGTCACCGTCCTCACGGGCAAGGACCTGCTCGACATCGACCCCTACTACGGCCACGCGATCAAGGACCGCACGATCCTCGCGATCGACCGGGTCCGCTTCGCGGGCGAGCCCGTCGCCGCCGTGGCGGCCATCGACGAGGCGACGGCCGAGGCAGCCGTCCTCACGATCGTGGTCGAGTACGAGGAGCTGCCCATCGTGGGCACCGTGGACGAGGCGCTTGCCGAGGGCGCGCAGCTGGTCCATGACCAGCCCACCCGGCCCGGCGCCTTCCATGGCCTGGGCACCCTGCCGGAGCGGGACGGCAACATCTGCTACCGCTACACCAT
>JBAXFC010000133.1:0-8364 GCA_037140135.1 Chloroflexota bacterium | reverse complement strand
CGGATGCTCGGGATTCGGGACGACGGGCGTGGCCAGGTCCGCTCCGGCGTCGAAGAGATCGTTCTGAATCCAGGTCAGCACCGTCCGCAGCGGCTCGTCGGGCTGGCCGAGTGCCACCGCCACCCCTGCGCCCACCCCGACCGCAAGCCGGACGCCGGGGGTCGCAGCCCGTCCGACACGGGTCGTCATCGCCGCCCTGGGCATCGACCTCGCGGTGGTCAAGGCGCCAAGCGGCTACCCCCTGTGCAACGTCGCGATGTACTTCCCATCGTTCGGTCTCCCCGGGGAGGCACGGGCGACCTACATCTTCGCCCACGCCCGGGACGGCATGTTCGGCCCCATCTACGAGCTGTCGATGGTCAAGCGCACCCCCGACAAGATGGTCGGCATGGAGGTGCTCGTCTACACCGCCAACGACCAGGTCCACGTCTACAAGGTGATCGCCGTCCGCCGGCACATCACGTCCCTCGATGCCGCGTGGGCCGTCAAGTCGGACCGGGTGTTCCTCCAGACCTCCGAGGGACCGCACGGCACGCCCGGCAAGACCCAGGTGATCGCCGCCCCGGTCTCCGTCTCGGACGTGGATCACGCCACGGCGCACCCGAAGCCCCGGCCCGTCGTCTGCGGCTGATCGTGCCCGGTCGCCCCTGACCGGGGCCTGACCCCGGCCGGCCACCGGCGCCCCGCCCGGTCAGCGGTGGGGCAAATCACACCCGCGCGCACCGTCAAGGTGCCCGCGCGCCCCGAGAACATCCCCCGGCGTGCGGATTCGCCCATTGACGGCCCCGGTTCGGGCGTTAGAATGCCCAGAAGTGGCGCAAAGTGGTGGAAAGTGGGGAACGACCCGGAAGACCGGGCCCTGACCCGGTTGATCGATCCACCCAGGCCACCCGACGTCAGGGAGAGCGGGACGCGTGTTCACCGGCGAGTACCGGCATGCGGTTGACGAGAAGGGTCGCCTTGCGGTCCCGGCTCGCTTCCGCACGCAGCTCGACGGCGGGTGCGTGGTCGCGCGCTGGCTGGACACCTGCCTCGCGATCTTTCCGATGCAGGCGTGGGAGGAGCTGGCCGCCAAGGTCGGCAGCCTCCCGCTGACCGATCCCAACGCCCGGCTCCTCCAGCGGCAGCTGTTCGCCGGCGCCTTCGAGACCGAGATCGACAAGCAGGGTCGGGTCCTCGTTCCGCAGGGGCTCCGCGCGTTCGCCGGTCTCGAGGGCGAGGCGCTCGTCCTCGGCTCCCGCGACCACGCCGAGATCTGGGCGCCGAAGCGCTGGGACGACTACAGCCAGGCGCTCGAGGACCCGTCCGCGTTTGCCGCGGCAATCGCCGGCCTGGGGATCTGACGTCGAACCATATGCGCTTCCAGGGTCCGCCCGGGATCCGTTACCGACCAATGGAGGAGAGATGGAGGTAGGGCACACGCCGGTGATGCCGGACCAGGTCCTCGAGACGCTGGCTCCCGCACCCGGCAGCCTCCATATCGATGCCACGGTCGGCGGCGGTGGGCACACCGAGCGGATCCTGGAGGCCGCCAACCCCGACGGGCGCGTGCTCGGGCTTGATGCCGACCAGCTCGCGATCAACCGCGTCGGGGACCGGCTTGCCCGGTTCGGGGACCGCCTGGTCCTGCGCCGGGCCAACTTCCGCGAGCTGGCCGAGGTTGCTCCGGCGGCCGGCTTCGGCGCCGTGGACGGCGCCTTCTTCGACCTCGGGCTCTCGTCCTACCAGCTGGCCGACCGCGATCGCGGTTTCGGCTTCCGGGCCGGCGGCCCGCTCGACATGCGCTTCGACGCCACGCGCGGCGTGCCGGCCGCCCACCTGCTCGAGACGCTCGACGCGGAGGAGCTGGCCTCGCTCTTCCGCAAGTACGGCGAGGAGCCCGCGGCCTGGAAGATCGCCAAGGCGATCGTCGCCGCCCGAGCCGTGGCGCCCGTGCAGTCGGCGGAGGAGCTGGCCGCGCTGATCGAGCGCGTGGTCCCCGAGAACCCCCGCGTCCGTCGCCGGACCCATCCGGCCACGCGTGTCTTCCAGGCCCTGCGGATCGCGGTGAACGAGGAGCTGGACGCGCTCGAGGACGGCCTTGCTGCCGCGCTCGACCTGCTCCGCCCCGGCGGCCGGCTGGTCGTCCTCTCCTACCACTCGCTTGAGGACCGGATCGTCAAGCGCTTCCTCGCGGCCGAGCGCCGCGGCTGCACGTGTCCCCCCGAGGTCCCGGTCTGTGTCTGTGGGAAGACACCCCGGCTGCGCCTCGTGACCACGCCGTCCATGGTCCCGACCGATGCCGAGGTCGAGACCAACCCACGCGCCCGCAGCGCACGCCTCCGGGCGGCCGAGCGGCTGGCGGCCTGAGGAGAGGGGAGGAGCAGGAGAGCGAGGAGGAAGCGCGAGAAGAGGAAGAGTCGCGGCGCAGGTGCGCCGCCGTCGATCCCGGTCCCAGAGGGTGGCCGGGTCCCGAGCCCACGGAGGAGGAGTCCCGTGAGCAAGCGCCACACCAACAACCGACGCAAGAGCTACGGCCGCCGTCTGCACGAGCTGCACGAGCGCCGCCAGGACGACCACGCCCCCGACGAGCTCGACCCGGGCCTCGACGCGCGCGGCGTCGGCGCCCTTGCCGACCGTCTCGCCTTCCTCGATCCGCGCACGCCGCGCCTGCAGTTCGCGCTCGGCGACTGACCACCGATGGCCGTCTACCAGGGCGCGCGCCAGGCGCGCGTCATCGTCCTTCCGCGCCGGCCGCGCATCGAGGTCGCCACGCCGACCCTGCCGCGACGGCGGATGCGCGCCGCTGTCCGTGCGCGCCGCGGTCCGTCACGCGTCTCGATCCTCCTCGCCACCATCGTCGTCGCCTTCGCCGGCGCCTTCTTCTCGCTGTCGCAGGACATCCGCGTCTCAGCGACGGGCTACGAGATGGACCGCCTCTCCGCGCAGCAGCGCCTGCTCGCGACCAGGGTCGAGGACCTCCACAACGAGCTGAACCGCCTCGGCAAGGCGCCGGCGATCCGGAAGCAGGCGATCGACGCCGGCCTCGGACCGCTGCCCGAGCCCGAGATCATCAGCGCCCGCTAGCCGACCGACACCGATGCTGGGCCGGACCGACTCGCGCAGGCGCGCCCTCTTCCTGCTGCTGGTCTTCGTGATCGTGGCGGGCAGCCTGGGCGTGCGCCTCGGGTACTGGCAGGTCATGCGCAAGGACGACCTGTCCGCGATGGCGGTCAAGCAGTCGTCGATGCGCTACAGCATCCCGGCCGAGCGCGGCTCGATCTACGACCGGACCGGCACCGTCACCCTCGCCACCAGCGTCACCCGCGACCGCCTCGCCGCCAACCCTGCGCTCCTGACTCCCGAGCGCCGGACCGAGGTGGCGGCGCGCCTGGTGACGCTGCTCGGCCTGACCGGTGATGCGGCGGCCAGCCTGACGACCCGGATGGAGACCGACCGTCCCTACATCGTCCTGGCCCGGGACCTCGACCCTGCGCTCTCGGACCAGGTCCGGGCCCTCTCCGCCGGCAAGACGCCCGAGCTCTCGGGCCTGATCCTCGAGCCGCAGGAGGTGCGCCTCTACCCGCAGTCCGGCGGCGGCCCGCGCACGACCCTGGCCGCCCACCTGCTGGGCTTCGTGAACCGCGAGAACATCGGCCAGTACGGCGTGGAGCAGTTCTACCAGGACCAGCTCGCCGGCATGGCGACCGTCGTGGCGGCCCAGAAGGACGCCTCGGGCAACGCGGTCCCGGACACCTCCATCGTGCTCGAGGACGGCTACGCCGGCCAGAGCCTGACCCTCACGATCGACGCCTCCCTCCAGGTCGCCGTCGAGCAGGAGCTCCTCGCCGCCTGGGTGGCCGACCGCGCCAAGCGTGTCTCGGCCGTGGTCATGGACCCCTACACGGGCGAGGTCTACGCCTACGCGAGCTACCCGTCCTTCGATGCCAACGACTACCAGGCGATCGCCGCCGAGGATCCCGGCCGGTTCGTGGACCCGATCGTGTCCACGGTCTACGAGCCCGGCTCGGTGTTCAAGATGCTGACCGCCACGGCGGCGCTCGGCGGCGGCTTCGTGACCATCAAGACCAAGGTCAAGGACACCGGGACGCTCATGGTGGACGGCGGCAAGGCCAAGATCGACGACGCCGACCACAAGGCGAAGGGCGTGATGACCTTCGAGGACGGCATCGCGTACTCGCGCAATGTCGTGGCGGCGAAGGTCGCCTTCAAGCTTGGCAAGTCCACCGACGAGGCGTCGGCACGCCTGTACTCAACATGGCTCTCGCTGGGCATCGGCGCCAAGAGTGGCATCGACGTCGCCAACGAGGTGTCCGGCCTCGTGCGTGATCCGGCCACGCACCCGTGGCACCAGATCGACCTTGCGAACGGCGCCTTCGGGCAGGGCGTGGCCGTCACGCCGATCCAGCTGGCGCAGGCCTACGGCGCCATGCTCAACGGCGGCGTCCTCGTGCAGCCACGGGTGGTGAAGGCCGTCGGCGACGTCGAGACGTCACCGGTGACCAAGGGTCGGGTGATGACCGAGCAGCTCTCGGGCACCCTCACCAAGCTGATGAACCACGTGATCTCGACCGTGGACTTCTACCGCTCCCGGACGCAGATCCCCGGCTTCGAGGTGGGGGGCAAGACCGGTACCGCCCAGATCTGGGACGCCAGGCACCACGCCTGGAAGGTCAACCTGTTCAACTACTCGTTCGTCGGCTACATCGCGCGCACCAAGGGTCACCCCGATCTCGTGGTCGCCGTCCGGGTCGAGGAGGGCACGCCGACCGTCATCCGGCTGGGCCACCTCGAGATGCCGGTGATGTCGTTCGAACTCTTCCGGCGCATCGCCCACGACGCCATCACCACGCCGGACCTCGTCCCCGAGCGGCACCAGTCGCCCGCCATGACGATCTACCCGTGACGGCGCCGTATGCAACACTCGCACCCGTGATGACCGCCGACGACCTGCTGGCCGCCACCGGCGGGACGCTCATCCGCAGGTCCGCCCGCGCGATCCGCGGTGGGGCCGTGGACTCCCGCCTGGTGACCCGGGACTGCCTGTTCGTGGCGCTTGCCGGCGAGCGGACGGACGGCCACCGGTACCTCGCGGCGGCCGTGGAGGCCGGGGCCGCGGCGATCGTCGTCGGGCGCGATCCGGACGCCACCGAGCCGCCGTTCGCAGACCTGGGCGACGTCACGATCATCCGCGTCGTGGACCCGCTCCGGGCACTGCACGCGATCGCCGCCGCCTGGCGGACCCGCTTCGGACCGGTCGTGGTGGGGATCACCGGGAGCATCGCCAAGACCTCCACCAAGGAGGCGGTCGCAGGCGTCCTGGCGGAGCGCTGCATCACCCTCAAGACCGAGGGCAACCAGAACAACGAGGTCGGCATGCCCCTGACCGTGCTGCGCCTCGGCCCGGAGCACGGTGCCGTCGTCCTCGAGATGGGGATGTACACCGGCGGCGAGATCGCGGAGCTCGCGGCGATCGGCAGGCCGTCGATCGGGATCGTGACCACGGTGCAGCCGGTCCACCTCTCGCGGATCGGCTCCCTTGATGCGATCGAGAACGCCAAGGCGGAGCTGGTCGAGGCGCTGCCCCCGGCCGCCGACGGCGGCGTCGCGATCCTCAACGCCGACGACGAGCGCGTCCGGCGGATGGCCTCCCGGACCCCGGCCCGCGTCGTGACCTACGGGTTCGCGGCCGATGCCGATGTGCGCGCCGGCGCCGTCGAGGCCGCCGGCTTCGACGGCATGCGCTTCCGCCTGGTGACCCCGGCCGGCGAGCGCGACGTGGCCATCCCCGCCCTCGGCCGCCTCGCCGTCCACAACGCGCTGGCCGCCACGGCCGCCGGCCTGGCCGCCGGCATGACGCTCGACGAGATCGTCCCCGGCCTCGCCGCCGGCTCCACGGCCCCGCACCGGTCGGTCGTCCTGCGCGCCGGCGGCGTCACGATCGTGGACGACGCGTACAACGCCTCGCCGGGCTCGATGCTCGCGGCGCTGGACCTGCTCGACGGACTGCCCGGCCGCCACGTGGCGGTCCTGGGCGAGATGCGCGAGTTGGGCGACATGCACGACGACGGCCACCGCAGGGTTGGGGCGGCCGCTGCGGCGCTCGATCTGCTCGTCGTGGTTGACGGGCTGCCGGGCGGCGCTGCCTCCGGGATCGCCGACGCGGCGGTCGAGGCCGGGCTGGCGGCGGAGCGGTGCCTCGCGGTGGCCGACGCCCCGGGCGCGGTCGCGGGCCTCGCGGGCCGCCTGGTCCCGGGCGACGTGGTGCTGGTCAAGGCCTCCCGCGGCGTGGAGCTGGAGCGGGTGGTGGAGGGTCTCGTCGAGGCGCTCGGCGGCGTAGGGGGTGCGGCATGACGCTCGAGCTGATCCAGGGCCTGCTGCTCGCCTTCGCCCTGGTCGTGATCATCATGCCGGCGTACATCCGGCTCCTGCGGCATTTCGGCTTCGCGAAGCAGATCCGCGAGGAGGGCCCGCAGAGCCACATGGTCAAGTGGGGGACGCCCACGATGGGCGGGCTCCTGCTGATCCTCGTGGTCCTCGGGATCTTCATGGCGCTGCGCTGGCCCGTCCAGGGCGGCATCATCGCGCCCCTCGCCACGCTGGCCCTGGTGGGCCTGCTGGGCGCCGTGGACGACTACCTCAACGCGCGCACCGGCGAGGGGATCCGCGCCCGCCAGAAGCTGCTCTGGCAGACGGTGGTCGCGGTCTTCGTGGCCTGGCAGATCCAGAGCACCTACGCGATCACCGGCGTGCGCGTCCCGTTCATCGGCGACGTCCCGATCGATCCCTGGATCTACGTGCCGTTCGCGGCGTTCGCGATCGTGGCCGCCTCCAACGGCGTGAACATCACCGATGGCCTTGACGGCCTGGCCGGCGGGACGCTGGCCTTCGCCTTCGTCTGCTTCATGATCATCGCCCTGCTCAACGTGCCCTCCCAGCCCAACATCGCACTCCTGTGCGCGCTGATCGTGGGAGCGCTGCTGGGCTTCCTGTGGTTCAACGTCCACCCCGCGCAGGTGTTCATGGGGGACTCGGGATCGCTCGCGCTGGGGGCGACCCTCGCGGTCGTGGCGCTGATAACCGGGCAGATCCTGGTCCTGCCGCTGATCGGCCTGATCTTCGTCGTGGAGACGATGTCGGACATCATCCAGATCGGCTACTTCAAGCTCTCCCACGGCAAGCGCGTCTTCCGCATGGCACCGCTCCACCACCACTTCGAGCTGGGCGGCTGGGACGAGGAGAAGATCACGCTCCGCTTCTGGATCGTGGGAATCCTGGCGGGCCTGCTGGGTGTGACGCTGTTCATGGCCTCGATCAAGGCCCTCAACTGATGATGACCACGACGCCGATCGACCTCGACGCCCTGACGCTCGAGGACGTCCGCTCGGGCGCCTTCGCGGGCCGGCCGGTCACGGTCCTCGGGCTCGCCCGCAGCGGGATCGCGCTCGCGCGGTTCCTCCACGACCAGGGAGCGCGCGTCACCGTCTACGACGGCCGGTCCTCGGACGAGCTCGCGGGCGCCATCGAGCAGCTGGGTGACCGCGAGATCACGCTGGCCGTGGGTCCCGACGTGGACCCGGCGTCCACCTGGGCCGGCGCGGCGCTGGTGACCACCTCGCCGTCGATCACGCCGGACTTCAACACCACCGAGCCGCGCCTGCGGGGCGGGCTGCAGGCGCTCGTCGCAGCGCGGGCCGCCGGGGACGGCCGGGTTCCGGCCCTGGTCTCGGAGTCGGATCTCTTCCTGCGCCTCTGCCCGGCGCCCACGATCGGCGTGACCGGCACCAAGGGCAAGACGACGACCTCGTCCCTGATCCACGCGATCCTGTCCGCGGACCCCCTCCATCCTGCGATCCTCGGCGGCAACATCGGGACCCCGCTCGTGGAGCGGCTGCCGGAGCTGACGCCCGAGCACCGGGTGGTGGTGGAGCTCTCGGAACTCCAGATGCCGGCTCTCTCGCGAGGCACCACGGTCGCGGTCTACACCAACGTCACCTCGGACCACCTCGACCGCCACGGCTCGGTGGACGCCTACCGGCGCGTGAAGCGCCGCCTGGCGGAGCTGGTGGACCCCGATGGCGCGCTCGTGCTCAACCTCGAGGATCCGGTGGTGGGCGGATACGCCGGCCTGGGCACCGCTCCGGTCCTGCTGTACCGCACCGACCGGCCGGTTCCCGGCGGGCTCGGGGTGGTTGACGGGTGGATCGTCTCGGCCGCCGTGGAGCGGCTGCCGCTCGCGGGCGGTGGCATCGCCCAGGCCGGACCCGGCGGCGGGATCATGCCGGTGGATGAGCTGGGCATCCCGGGCCGCCACAATGTCTCCAACGCGCTCGCCGCGATCGCGGTGGGCCTGCTGTTCGGGAT
>JBAXFC010000132.1:0-8391 GCA_037140135.1 Chloroflexota bacterium | reverse complement strand
GCCCGCGCCCGGGCATCCGCCCGCGCCGCCGCTGACGCCGGCGACCCGCTGGCCACCGCGCTCGCCTGGCTGCGTCCGATCGACTCGGAGCACTCCGCGATCTGGCAGTGCCTGGTGGGGGAACCGGCAAGCGGCGTCGCCCGTCTCGTGCTGACCGCCTCGGGCGGGCCGTTCCTCGACACCCCGGCGGACGAGTTCGCTGCCATCACCCCGGAGCGGGCCCTGAAGCACCCGACCTGGACGATGGGCGCCAAGATCACCATCGACTCCGCCACGCTCGTCAACAAGGGTCTCGAGGTCATCGAGGCGCACTGGCTCTACGATGTCGGCTACGACGCCATCGACGTCGTCGTCCATCCGCAGAGCGTCGTCCACTCGGCCGTCCTGTTCATCGACGGCTCGCTCAAGGCCCAACTGGGCACCCCTGACATGCGACTTCCCATCCAGTACGCGCTCACGCACCCGGACCGGCTGCCGTCGCCCACGACGCCTCCGGATCTCATTGCTGCCGCGCATCTCGACTTCCGCGCTCCCGACGAGGATCGGTTCCCGGCCCTGCGCATCGCGCGCGAGGCCGGCCGCACGGGCTCGCGGGCGTCCGCCGCGCTCATCGCCGCCGACGAGGTGGCCGTTGCGCGCTTCCTCGACCGAACCCTCGACTTCCCCGGGATCCCGCGTCTCCTCGAGGCGGCCGTGCGCCGCTTCGGCGAGGGTCCCGACCAGGCGCCTGACATCGAGAGCCTCGTCGCCCTCGACCTCGAGGTCCGCGCCGCCTTCGCGACAGGACTGGTGACCGCATGATCCCCATCATCCAGACCGCCATCACGATCCTGACCTTCGTGCTCGTGCTGGGCGCCCTGGTCCTGGTCCACGAGGTGGGCCATTTCATCGTCGCCCGCCTGTTCCGGGTCCGCGTGCTCGAGTTCGGCATCGGCTTCCCGCCGCGCGCGAAGACGCTGGCCAACCGGGGTGAGACGGTCTACACGCTCAACTGGCTGCCGATCGGCGGCTTCGTCAAGCTCGAGGGCGAGGACGGTGCCGACAACGACGATCCGCACTCGTTCGCCAACGCCCGCCTGGTCACCAAGCTCCTGATCCTGTTCGCGGGCGTGTTCATGAACCTCGTGCTCTCGCTCGTGATCTTCACGGGCATCGCCGCCTGGGGCGAGCCGGCGGTTGGCGTCGCCTTCAACGAGGTGGCCGCCGGGTCCCCGGCCGAGAGCATCGGCCTCGTCGCCGGCGACACCCTCGTGAGCGTGAACGGCAAGCAGTACTCCGCATTCGATGCCCGCGTGCCGTCCGAGGACCTGCGGGCCCACGCCGGCGAGCAGGTCAGCATCGGCATCAAGCACGCGGACGGCACGACCCAGGAGTACACGGTCACCCTGCGGGTCCCGTCCTCGCCGGACCAGGGCGCGCTCGGCATCGGCAAGCTCAAGGGCGCCCAGGTGGGGACGATCACGTACTCGCTCGGCGATGCCGTGGGCATCGGTGTCCACCGCACGACCGAGGCGTTCGGGATGATCCTCGGCGGCCTCGGCGACCTCGGCCGGTCCATCGTCACCAACCCCACCACGGCGCCGCCCGCCTCGGGCCCGGTCGGCATCGCCGTCCAGCTCGGCGACGTCCTCTGGGGTCTCGGCCCGCTCTACGTGATCTACATGGCGGGTCTCCTGTCCGCGAACCTCGCGCTGGTCAACGTCCTGCCATTCCCGCCGCTCGACGGTGGCCGGATCCTCGTGATCCTGCTCAAATCCATCCCGAAGGTCGGCGCGAAGATCTCGTTGCGGGCCGAGCAGCTCACGTACGCCGTCGGATTCGTGGCGCTGTTCGGCTTCTTGATCTGGATCACCGTGTTCGACATCGCCAAACAGCTGGGTGGAGGCAACTGATCGTGACGGCCGCCGAGCATCTCCGTCCCGTCCGCCGGCCCACGGTCTCCGTGGACGTCGGCGGCGTGCTCGTCGGATCGGCGCACCCGGTCGTCGTCCAGTCGATGACCAACACCGACACCGCCGACCCGGATGCGACCGCGATCCAGGTTGCGAAGCTCGCGCACACGGGTTCGCAGCTGGTCCGCGTGACGGTCAACACCGAGGCGGCCGCCACGGCCGTCCCGGAGATGATCCGCAAGCTGCGCGACAACCTCGGCGTGGACGTGCCGGTCATCGGCGACTTCCACTACAACGGCCACAAGCTCCTCGTGGACTTCCCGGAGATGGCGGCGGCACTCGCGAAGTACCGGATCAACCCGGGCAACGTCGGGGGCAAGTACCACGACGAGAACTTCACGACGATCGTCCGGGCCGCCATCGAGCACGACAAGCCGGTCCGCATCGGCGTCAACTGGGGCTCCCTGGACCAGCAGCTGCTCACGGACCTCATGGAGGCCAACGCCAAGGCCGCTGAGCCGCGGGACACCCGTGACGTGATGATCGACGCGATGATCGAGTCGGCGATGCGGTCCGCGGAGCTTGCCGAGGAGGTCGGCCTCCGCCACGACAAGATCATCCTCTCGGCCAAGGTGTCCGGTGTCCGCGACCTCGTTGACACGTACCGGCGGCTCGCACCGCGCTCGGACTACCCGCTGCACCTGGGCCTGACCGAGGCCGGCATGGGCATGAAGGGCATCGTGACCTCCACCGCGGGCCTCGCGATCCTGCTCAACGAGGGGATCGGGGACACGATCCGCGTGTCGCTCACGCCCGAGCCGGGGGCCGGCCGCGAGCTGGAGGTCGAGGTTGCCCAGCAGGTGCTCCAGTCCATGGGCCTCCGCTCGTTCCTGCCCCAGGTCTCGGCGTGCCCCGGCTGCGGCCGCACGACGAGCACCTTCTTCCAGGAGATGGCCCGCGACATCACGAACCACATCAAGGACCGCATGCCCGAGTGGCGCGAGTCGCACCCGGGCGTCGAGGAGATGAAGGTCGCGGTCATGGGCTGCGTGGTGAACGGCCCGGGTGAGTCCAAGCACGCCGACATCGGGATCTCGCTGCCGGGAACGTTCGAGGCGCCGGTCGCCCCCGTGTTCGTGGATGGCAAGCTGGACCGGACGCTCCGGGGCGATGACATCGTGCCGGTGTTTATCGGCCTGCTCGAGGAGTACGTGGACCGGCGCTACGGGACGGGCGTCCGGAGGTAGAGCCCGTTAGCCGGCGGGGTCGACCGTCGCGGTGTCGAGGACGATCACCTCCTTGTCGCCCTGCGCGCAGAAACTCAACGCGTTCGCCCAGTAGCCGCCCTTGGCCACCAAGGGAGCCGTCGGCGTGGACGCGCCGATCCCGGTCACGGCCGCGCCTTCCACTACCACTTGGCCGTCCGGCAGACGGACACGGTCGTCGAGCTGTGACCCGGCGGGCCAGATGACGAACTGCGGCGTGCCGTCGACCACGAGCTCGAAGCACCCGTTGGACGCCACCTCGAGCGTGCCGTGGATCTCTTCTCGAACACCTGGGTACGTCTCGCCCGGCCGCTGAGCGGGCAGGTCCATCCCCCCCTCACCGATCCCGCAGCCGACCAGGAGGACGGCTGCGGCGAGCGACCCGAGGACGCGCGTCCCCTCACCCGGACGTCGAGCACGAGTGACATCTCTCACCCGCGATGGCCTCGGCGCGTCAGGTGCCGCGGCAGTTCCCGGATCGGCACGATTGCCGACAGCACGAGCAGGCCGAGAGGGAGGAGGAGCGTCGCTAGCGCGAGCCCAGAGAGGGGAGACCCAGAGGAAGGCTGGCCGCCTCCCCCTCCAGGTGCAGGCGCTGCGAGCTCCGCCTGCCCCGACAGGCGGTCGAGGCGCTGCCGTAGTGAGCGAGTGTACTCAGCGACAGGAGTCGGGCCTGTCGGCAGATCAAGCCTCGCGCGGAGTACATCGGTGGCGATCGGCATGGCCATCGTCATGCCGTCGACCACCCCCAGCGCAACCGGCGCATCCTCCGGGAGATAGACGATGGTCGCTCCTCGACTTCCGGCCTGCGTCAGGGCAGCGGCGAGCCGAGTTGCTGGGACCCAGTTGAGGCCGACCGCCTGCGGGTCGGCAGAGCCTTCGGACCACTCGACTGAGACGACCAGTCGCGGTCTGGAGTCAAGGCTCAGCACAACCCACCACAGGTCCGTGGCCACAAGAGCGGCGTCGACATCACGAGTATCGTCGGCCAACCTGAAGCGGGAGTCGATGGTCTTGAGCCGGTGGACACTCGCAACATCTACGACCGCGAGGTCGTCCGCCGCGACGCCAAAGCGCTCTGTCTCGGTGGGATCGGACCGCAGCAGGGGTTCGAAGCCCCGGGCGTAAGCGACTGCGGCCTCAGAGATTCTCGCCTCTGCATCGCGTCCGCCTGCACCGAGCAGGAACGGTACGAGAAGGATCAAGACGAGGCCCAGCGGTTCGATGCGTCGTCCGTTCATTTGTTGAGCTTCCAAAGCGTGTTCGTCCACGTCCATGTGGAGTTGTCCTTGAGGTAGCTCCAGGTGTACCAGGGGTAGCTGCCCCCATTAGGATCCATCACCCCGATCGAGTCTGCCGCAGTGTCGTAGTCGACGTAGCCACGCGCAACGACGATGTGACCATCGAAGCCACCGTCCCAGCCGTAGCGGACGAGGAATGGGCGCCGTGCGGTGCCGAGCTCGCTCTTGGCTTGAGACCATGACAGGGATGACCACTCGTGGGTCGAGTTGATGCCCTTCTTGGATGCGAGATAGTTGCCAACGTCGGCAAGCGGCGACGACTGGTTGCAGTTGGTCGAGCTCGGGTTCGTGCAGCAGTCGCTGCGGTTGAACCTGTCGTTCGCCTGCTGGCACTGGCTGTACGAGATGCCGAAGATGTACTGGACGGCCGACTTCGTGCTGGCCGCCCAGCACCACTGGCTTTGTTGCTGTCCCGTGATTGGCGCATTGAGCGCGACGTTGATCGTCGCCGCGTAAACTGAGGGCGCACCGAGGTTGGACATTGAGACGACGAGCACGAGTCCGGCGAGCACGCCGTGCATGCGGAGCCTGGTTCTGTCGAGCATCGAACCTCCCCCATCTGAATCGCCAGCCCCTCAGTAGGCTGTGCCTTGGCCAAGAGTCTTCGCCCTCGGCCGCGGGGGGGGGAAAGGGCAGGATGCCGGACGACGACAGGTCAAGTGGCAGGGTGGAGAGTGTCGATGATGAGAGGATCGGCCTCACCGTGGCCGGCATAGCGATGAATGGCATCGTCCCCTCGACAGCCGGGCTGACGATCCTGTTCAACGGGGGGATCGGGGACACCATCCGCGTCTCGCTCACGCTGGAGTCCGGCGCGGGCACATTGGGATCAGCCTGCCATGCACGTTCGAGGCGCCGGTCGCGCCGGTGTTCGCGGATGGCAAGCTCGACCGCACCCTGCGCGGCGACGCGATCGTGGCCGAGTTCCTCGCGCTCCTCGAGGAGTACGTGGGCCGGCGGTACTCCAAGGCCTAGGCGTCCGCGCCGATCGGGGAGGGTGGACTGGTGAGCGTGCCGGATCCAGCGCTGCTCATGGTGTGCGTCGCGGGCGTCGCCGGTGGCCTCGTCGCCCTGTGGCGCGGTCTCGTGCGCTACCGGTCGGCGACGCTCGTGGCGGGGCTGAGCACGTCGCGGATCGCGACCCTCGCCGCGGGTGAGGTCCGTGTCACCGGCACCGTTGAGGTGGCCGAGGTGCTGCTCCGCTCGCCGCTCCAGGACCGCGAGTGCGTCTGGTACCGATCGAAGGTGGAGGTGTCCGGCCGGAACGGCGGAACGACCTTCCACGAGGAGCGGGGGATCGGGTTCCGGCTCCGCGACGCCACGGGGACGATCCGCGTCTTCCCGCGCGGCGCGCGACTCGACGTGCCAGACCGGTTCGACGAGCGCACCGGACTCCTGGGTGACCTGCCGGTCGGGCTCGCTCCGCGTCAGGTCGCGTCGGTTGCCAACGAGCCGCCGCTGGACCACGACGCAGCGGTCGCCGCGCTGCTGACCGTCCACCCGCCGTTACCCGCGGAGGACCTGCCGGGGCTGGGGGACTCGTTCGGCGAACGCGGATCCCGGCGGTTCATCGAGGCCCGCCTGGAGCCGGGCGACGTGGTCACGATCGTGGGAGCGGCCCGGCCGTTCGGGCAGCTCGAGGATCCCGCAGCTGCGGATGCGCTCGACGGGTCGCTCGACCCGCTCGGTGCGCTCGAGGACCCGGCGATCGCGGCGGACATCGAGGCTGCGCGAGCGGCGGGCACGCTGACCACACCCGAGGAGGCCTGGGGGAACGCGGCGATCCCGGGCTTCGGGATCGGGCGGCCGGTCCGCGAGCCCGAGCTCGACCCCGCGGCGCAACGCCCGGTGCTCGCCTCGGCGGCCGAGGCGGCGGCGATCGAGACCACCTTCGACCTGGAGCCGGACCTGCTCGTCCTCGCCTCGGCACCCGACGCGCCGCTGCTTGTCGCCTGGGGCGCCCCGGCCGAGGTGACGGCGCGCGATCGAGGCGCGTTCCTGGTCGGCCTGCTCGGCGCCGCACTTGCGATCGTGTCGGCGCTCGCCGGTGCGGCACTCCTCTCCGGTGGCTGATCCGCGATGATGCGTGTGCCATGCCGCTGACCGCCGCCATCCTGTTCGCGCTTGCCGTCGTCCTCGTCGTCGTGCTGTTCCTGGTCGTGACCACCTACAACGATGTCGTCGCCCTACGCAACCGGATCACCAAGGCCTGGGCAAACGTCGACGTGGCGCTCAAGCAGCGCCACGACGAGCTGCCGAGCCTGGTGGACGCGGTCCGGGGCGTGATGAGCTTCGAGCGCGGCGTCCTCGCCGAGGTCACGCAGCGGCGCGCGGCCTACTCGGACCGGGACCCGATCCCGCAGCAGGCGGCGACCAGCGAGGCGACCACGGACGCGGTGCGCCAGCTGTTCGCGGTGGTGGAGCGATACCCGGAGGTGAAGTCGGCCGCGAACGTGGCAAGCCTCCAGGAGGAGATCACGCGTCTCGAGGACGTCATCGCGGATCGGCGCGAGCTCTACAACGACCAGGCCTACCGTTACAACACGCGGATCGCGCAGCTCCCGGCGAGCCTGCTGGCGGGCATCGCGGGCTGGACGCCGCGTCCCTTCTTCGCTGCCGACGCCGCGGCGCAGGCCCGGCCGGACGTGGAGATGCGGGCGGGCTGAGCCCCGATCGAGGCGGGACTGGGTACGATTGCCACCGGGGGACCGACCCGGGGGCGCTCCCACCCGACCAGTCCGGCGGGAGGGCCTCGATTGAGGGTCCACGCGCCCGGGTGTATACTCCGCCGCAATTAGGCCGAGGCCGCCACCGAACGTGGGTGACCAACCCACGTTTCTTTGTGTCGTGAGAGCCCCGACATCGCGGTGTACGCAGCAGGGAGGCGCATGATGAGTCGTGACTTCGTCGGTGCGCTGCTCCAGCTCAACGCCGAGAAGCAGGTCAGCCAGGCTGCGCTGATCCGCGCGGTCGAGGAGGGGATCCAGGCCGCCTACCGGCGCGTCGCCGGCGAGGAGGACATCTTCGTCAAGGTCGAGGCCGGCACCGGCGAGATCCGCGTCTTCCGCGGTCGCCACGTCGTCGACCACGTGGAGGATTCCGCGCTCGAGGTTTCGGTCGAAGAGGCGCGCCAGTCCGATCCCGAGGTCCACGCAGGGCAGGTCATCGAGATCGAGCAGCTCGACGCGGATCACTTCGGCCGCATTGGCGCGCAGACCGCGAAGCAGATCATCCTCCAGCGCATGCGCGAGGTCGAGCGCGACCAGATGTTCGATCAGTACGCCTCGCGCGAGGGCGAGCTGATCACCGGATCGGTCAGCCGCGTCGAGCCGCGCGCGATCATCCTCGACATCGGCAAGGGCGTGGAGGCCATCCTCGCCACCAGCGAGCAGAGCCCGCTGGAGCACTACCGGATCGGCCAGCCGGTCAAGGCCTTCGTGCTCGAGGTCCGGCGCTCGGCGCGCGGCCCGCAGATCCTGGTGTCGCGGACCCACAAGGGGTTCCTGCGCCGCCTGTTCGAGCTCGAGGTCCCGGAGATCCACGCGGGCACCGTCGAGATCAAGGCCATCGCCCGCGAGGCCGGATCGCGCAGCAAGGTCGCGGTCGCCTCCCGCCAGGACGGGCTTGATCCGGTCGGCGCAACGGTTGGCCAGCGAGGCGCCCGCGTCCAGGCCGTGGTCGCGGAGCTGGCCGGCGAGAAGATCGACGTCATCCCCTGGAACGACGACCCGTCCGTCTTCGTCGCCAACGCGCTCTCGCCGGCCCAGGTGCTGGGCGTGGCGATCGACGAGGAGCACCGGATCGCGAGCGTCACCGTGCCGGAGCGGATGCTGTCGCTGGCGATCGGCCGCGAAGGGCAGAACGCACGGCTCGCCGCCCGCCTCAGCGGCTGGCGGATCGACATCCGCAGCGACGCCCAGCCCGTGGCTCCCG
>JBAXFC010000131.1:0-8492 GCA_037140135.1 Chloroflexota bacterium | reverse complement strand
GGGGTGGCCGGGGGCGCGGCCGGGGTCGAGGGCGGCCCCGCTGATCCGCGATCCCGGTCGTGGTGGTTCGGCTGCGCCGGGTCGGCGCTCCCGGCTCGGTGGCGCAGCGTCACCGGGCCGCAGTGGCTACATCGCCCCGGTGCGCGTCCGCCGTTCTGCGGCTGCCGCTGCCGCCTCCGACATGAGCGGTGCGAGGTGCTCGGTCAGGTTGGCGGCCCGGACGACCGGACGCCCGCCGCGGACCTCGATCACGGTGATCCCGGTGAGCCCCATGGTGAACATCCAGAAGTGGGTGAGCGGCAGGCCGAAGAGGGTCAGCATCACGACCTTGAACACGCCGTCGTGGCCCACGAGGATGGACCACGGCTGGCCGGCGACCGGACCGACGCCCGCGTACCCGCCCACCTGCGGCCGGTCGATCGTCCCGCGCGGGAAGTCCCGCCCGAGCTCCTCGAGCACCCGCGAGAGCGCGGGCCGGACGCGGGCCTGGACCTCGGCCAGCGTCTCGCCGCCGGGAGCCACGCTCGTCCACGGTGTGTGCCGCCACGCCGAGAGCTCGGCCGGCCAGCGGCGCGCGATCTCGTCGTGCTCAACCCCCTCCCACTCGCCCTGGCCGAGCTCGAGGATGCCGGGCTCCGGGCGCAGGGCGATCGCCGGCGGGACCACGGCAGCGCCATCCGCCGCCTCGTCCTCCGCGACCCCGCGGTAGGCGTCGAGGACCGCCCTGGCGGTCTCGCGGGTCCGGCCCAGCGGGGAGTGGATGATCTCGCGCGGCAGGCCGCCCGGGACGGGGAGCACCGGGGAGGCGTGCGGACGAGCCAGGCGGGCGCCGGCGAGCGCAGCCTGGCGTCGTCCATCGGCGGAGAGCGGCGTCTCCGACTGGCCCTGGAAGCGGTTCTCCCGGATCCACTCGGTCTCACCGTGCCGGAGCAGGACGAGGGTGGCGTCGAGCCCCGGCGGGACCAGGGGCGCGTCGCTCACCGGTCGACGCCGAGCCGGATGATCCACACGTCGAGCACCGCCTCGTCGCCACGGATCCGCTCCACGACCCCGGCCGGCGCGTCGTCGTCGAGCGCGAGGACCATGAACGCGTCGGCGCGCGGCGCCGATCGGGCGAGCGTCATGGCGCTGATGTTGACGTCGGCTTCGCCGAGGATCACGCCGATCCGGCCCATCGTGCCCGGGCGGTCCCGGTGGCGCGTGATGATCATGGACGCGGCGGGCGCCAGGTTCATGCTGTGCTCGTCGAGGCGGATGATCCTGGCCTCGCCGTCCACCACCGTTCCGGCGATCGTCGTGGTGTTCCCGTCGCCCTCGCCGATGAGGGTGAGCAGCGAGGCGTGGCCGCCCGCGTCGGGCGTCTTGCGCTCCACCACGGTGATGCCGCGAGCCTTGGCCAGCGTGCCGGCGTTGACCAGGTTCACCCGCTCGGTCGTCGTCGTCTCGAGCAGGCCGCGTAGCGTCGCCGCGACCAGTGGGGAGGCGTCGTAGGCGGCCGGCTCGCCGGCGATCTCGATGGTCAGGGTTCGCGGTGCCGTCCGCGCCAGCTGGGCGAGGAACATGCCCAGCGTCTCGGCCAGCGGCAGGTACGGGGCGATCGCGGACGCCGTCTCCGGGGTCAGCAGGGGGGCGTTGACGGCATAGCGCGCCGAGCGCCCGTCGAGCACCTCGAGGATCTGCTCAGCCACCTCGACGGCCACGGCGACCTGGGCCTCGGCCGTGGAGGCGCCGAGGTGCGGGGTGAGCAGCGTGTTGGGGGCGTCGAACAGGGGGGAGCCCGTCGGGGGCTCGGCATCGAAGACGTCGAACGCGGCACCGGCGATCCGGCCCGCCTTGAGCGCGTCGGCCACGGCCTGCTCGTCCATGATGCCGCCGCGGGCGACGTTGAACAGCATCACGGTGGGCTTCATGCGCTCGATGCAGGCGGCGTTGATGAGCCCCGCGGTGGTCCGGGTCTTGGGGACGTGGACCGTGATCAGGTCGGCGCGCGGGACCAGGTCCTCGAAGGTGACCAGCTCCACGCCGTAGGCGGCGGCCTGCTCGGTGGTCACGAACGGGTCGCTGCCGATGACCAGCATGTCCATCGCGCGGGCGCGCTTCGCGATGGCCTGGCCGATCTTGCCCAGGCCCACGATGCCCAGCGTCCGGCCCCGCAGCTCGACCCCGGTGAACTGGCTGCGCTTCCACTCGCCGCGCCGCATGGACGCGTCCGCCGGGGCGATCCGGCGGGCCAGCGCGTACATCAGCGCGAGGGTGTGCTCGGCGGCGGCGATCGTGTTGCCGGTGGGCGCGTTGACCACCGTGACGCCGGCCCGCGTTGCGGCCTCGAGGTCCACGTTGTCCACGCCCACCCCGGCGCGGCCGATGACGACCAGGCGCGTGCCCGCCGCGATCATGTCGGCGTCGGCCTTGACCTGGCTCCGGACGACGAGGGCGTCGTACTCGGGGATGATCTCGATGATCTGGTCCTTGGTCAGGCCCAGCTTCTCGTCCACCTCGTGGCGGCGACGCAGGATCTCCAGGCCTTCGGGGGCGATGGGCTCGACGGCGAGGATCTTCATCAGCGGGCTCCGGTGGCGATTCGGGCAGGCCGGCCGGCTGGACCGACCAGGGCGAGGCCGGCATGGTGCCCGAGGTGGCGGTCCGGCGTCCACCGGGTTATATATGACGGCATATGACAACCGTCCGAACGACCATTCTCATCGACGCCGATCTGCTCGAGCGGCTGGACCGGCACGCGCGCCGGGAGCGCACGACCAAGACCGCGGTGATCACCGACGCGGTCGAGACCTGGCTCGCCGATCACGAGGCGGCCACCGAGCTGCCGTTCATCGCGGTGGGTCGCAGCTCCCACGGCCGGCTCTCGCTCGACGGCCGCTCGATCACGCGGCGGGAGGCCGGCCGGCGGCCGGAGGACCGCTAGTGGCGATCCTGCTCGACCCGTCGGCCGTGGTGGCCGCGGCGGACGTGGCGGATCTCAACCACGCGGCAGCGGTCGCCTGGTTCGCGAGGGCCGACGAGCCGCTGCTGCTGGGCGCCCTGGGCCTCGCGGAGCTGGACCTGCTGCTCCAGCGGGAGCTGGGCGTGAAGGCCACCGAGGCGGTGCTGGCAACCCTCGCCTCGGACGCCATCCGGCTGGTCGCCCCCACGCCGGCCGATCTCGCGCGGGCAGGGGAGCTGATGCGGCAGGCCGCGGAGCACCGGCCGCGCCTGGCGGACGCGCTGCTCGTTGCCACGGCGGAGCGCCTTGGAGTCCGCCGGGTCGCCTGCTTCGACCGCCGCCCGCTGGCGGTCCTGCGACCGCGCCACGTTCGAGCGCTCGACTTCGAGCCGTAGGAATCGAAAACGGGGCCGAATGACCGGCCCCGTCTTCGCAGATTGGGCGAGGACTAGAGGTGCTTCACCACCACGGTCCCGGCCTGCACGTCGTGGAAGCCCTGGCGCTTGGGGCTCTGCGACGTCGTGTACAGCAGGTACAGCGCATAGACGATCGCGACCAGGCTGACGAGCGCCCCGATGATCGGGATGATCGCGCCCAGCGCGAACGGCCCGAAGAGGAACGCCCAGCGCCGGATCGCCTGCTCCTGGGTCAGGGTGGAGCCGTCCGCGGCGCTCACCGTCTCCAGCTTCAGGAACTTCTGGCCGAAGGAGGCGCGCATCTTGGTCCAGCCGTAGATGTAGTAGACCGCGCTGATCGCCGCCCAGATGAGGCCCGAGACGATCGTGAGAATGAGCGAGAAGCCGATCCCGAGCTGGATCGCCGCAAAGACGATGCCGAGCGCGAACTGGATCACGAACAGGATGAAGCCGTCGATGACGAGGGCGATGATCCTGTTGACAAGGTCGGCGTAGACGATGCCCGGCGCCGGACCCGGCTCGGCAGCGACCTGCTGGATGTTCGGGTTGAAGCCACCCGGCCCGGCGGCGGGCGGCGGCGACTGCCAATTGCCGCCGGCGGGCGGCGGGGCGACCGGCGGCGGAGCCGGAGCCTGCGGATTCGGAGCACTCCCGGCGGGATCGGTCATTGTTGATCTCCCTCGTCGACGCACCCTGCGCCCTCAAGCGTGAGCATAGTTGGACAAGGACCGCCGCGGAGCACGATTTCGGGTGCGACAAACGCTGTAGGCGGGTCGCAGGAACCTCGGAGGCCCGGTCCGCCCGGGGTTCGTGCGATGATCCCGGATGCCGACCGCAAGACCCACCGTGGAGTGACAGATGCGAATCCGCGCCGCGAAGATCGAGGAGCTTGCCCCCAAGCCGCACGAGCGCGCCCTGTCGCCCCGGCAGCTGGCAGCCCTCCAGCGCGAGGAGGAGATCAAGAAGGCCCTGGGCCGCCTCAAGGGCGATGAGATCCTCGCACTCGAGCTTGATCCCGCCGAGAAGGTGCCGACCATGCGGATCGCCGTGAAGAAGGCGATCGCGGCCCACCGCCCGGGAACGAGCATGGCCGTCCGCGGCCGGACCATCTACATCTCCGCCGGTCCGCTGCCCGGTGGCCGGGGCCGGCCCCCCAAGCTGGGCTGATCCACCCCCGGCGTCGCAACGGGGCGGCGCGGCGCGTCAGCAGTCCTGGCCAACGTCCCTGTGGAGTACCTGCGTGCCCATCAGCGCCCGGAACCGAGAGCGCCGGAACCGTCTGATCACGCTGTTCCTCGTCCTGCTCCTGCTCGGCACCGCGGCCATCGCCACCAACGTCCTGGGCGCCGGGGACAGGCTCGCCGACCTGGTGGCCAAGGTGGAGCTCATCGTCCACCCGCCCCCGGACCGGCCCATCGATGACGTGACCCTCATCACGCCGATGCCCGAGGCGACCGCAGAGCCCACGCCGGCCCCCGGCGCGACGGCGACCGCGAAGCCGGTCCGGAAGGCCGTGGACATCAACCTCTACACGGACCCGGCGAAGCACTTCATCAGCGAGACCGATCACACCTGGTGCGCGGTCGCCGGCACCCAGATGGTCCTCGCCGCGCACGGCCAGGCCCCGCTCACCGAGAAGTTCCAGGCGACGCTGGCGCACCGGATCGGGGAGTGGGAGAGCAGGCGCGACAGCCACAACGGCGGCTGGGGACCTTCGGCGATCATCAAGGCCCTCGACGCGTACGGCGTGACGGGCTACGAGCTGCGCGCCTACGAGACCCGCCAGGACGCCCTGGCCGACGCCGCCCGGGCGATCGAGACGACGCACGCACCGGTCCTGCTGATGGCCTGGCGGGGCGCCCACACGTGGGTCATGACCGGGTTCACCGCGGACGCGGACCCGCTCCTGTTCGACACCGTCAAGGTCACCGGCGCCTACATCCTCGATCCGTGGTACCCGCGGGTCTCGTCCATCTGGGGCCCGTCCGATCCGCCCGGCACGTTCCAGGACCCGGCCGAGATGAAGCGCAACTACCTGCCCTGGGACCGTCCCGAGGGCGTCTATGCCAGCCGCGACGGCCTGTTCCTCGCCGTGGTGCCGACGGTCGCGATCAGCCAGCCGTAGCGGCTTCGGCCGGAAGCGGCGCACGCCGGATGCGGCGGGCGAGCGCGAGGCCCTGGAGCACGGTCTTGACCGCAGTGCCGGCCGCGAAGCCCAGCGGGATCGCGAGCACCCCGACCGGTCCCACGAGCACCAGGCTGGTCCCGATCGTGACCCCGAAGCCCGCCAGCGCGGCCATCACCGGCAACAGCGTGTTGTGCGTCGCGTACAGGCCGCGCGAGGTCAGGTGGGCGAGGGCGTCGAAGGGCACGGCGAGCGCGAACGCCGCGAGCACTGCCGCCGTCACCCGGATGTCCTCCTCGTCGAAGGCGCCGCCGCCGAGCAGGACCCGGATCGCGATCTGGCCGACCAGCGCGAGGCCGATCGCCGCGAGGACGCTCAGGGAGCCGATCGTGAGGGCAGTCGTGCGGATCTGCCGGGCGAAGTCCGAGCGGTCGCCCGACGCCCACGCCGCCGAGAGCCCGGGGAAGGCGGCCAGGGCGATCGACACGCCGATGATCGAGACGGGCACGCTCTGGAAGTTGCGGGCGAAGCTGACGCTGCTCACGCTGCCGGCGGCGAGCGTCGTCGCGATGCTGGTGAAGAACAGGAACGTCAGCGGCTCGACGGGGTGGGCGACCATCTTGGGGATCATCAGCCCGATGAACTCGCGCAGGGCCGGCATCCGCAGGTCCAGGCGCGGGCGCAGGCGGATCCTCGCTCGCAGGATGCCCACGACCCGGATGCCGAGGTGGAGCAGCGCGCCGATGACCGCGCCCACGGCGGCCGCCTTGATCCCCATCGAGCCGTGCAGGAGCACGGTGCCGCCGGCGATCCCGGCGTTGTAGAGGAGCGGGGCGAGCGCGTAGTAGAGGAAGCGCCGGTCGGCGACCAGGATCTCGCCGAGGGTGATCGAAGCGGCGAAGATCACCGGCGTGATCAGCATCAGCCGGAAGAGGTCGAGGTAGAGGGCCTGGCCGGCGGCATCGAACCCGGGCGCGATGAGGGCGATGGTCGCCGGCGCGACCGCGAGCAGCAGCAGGCTCGCGAGGCCCATGACGATGACCGCGAGGGTCAGGACGGTCTGGGCGAAGCGCGGAGCGGCGTCCGGGTCGTTGCGCCGCAGGGAGGAGAACACGGGGACGAAGGGGGCCGTGAGGCCGCTCGCGACGAGGACGTCGAGGGCCAGCTCCGGCAGGACGAAGGCGGCGTTGTAGGCGTCGAGCTCGGTGCCGGCGCCGAACGTCCGCGCGAACATGCGGTCCCGGAAGAGCCCGGCGACGTACCCGGCGAAGGTCAGGATCGAGAGCAGGATGGCACCCTGCGGCAGGAACCGGGCGAGAAGGGTGCGGATCGCGGTCATCGAGCCCCCGTGCGCGTGTGATGCACCGCAGGCCGGCGCGGCCGTCCGACGGGCCGGGCGGCGTCCATGCGACGGTACGCCACGAAGCGCGGTTGTGGGGTCCCGTGCGCACGGGCATGGCCCGGGTGGGGGAGCTACTCGGCGGTCGTGTCGCGGGGCGGCCGCGGCGCCGGCCGGTCACCGAGGAAGCCGGCCTCGCGCCTCTTGGGGCGGTACTGCTGGTGGTGCTGGCCGGGCGGCTCGTCGGCAGGGTGCCGGTAGGTCTTGGCGGCAGGCCGGAGATGGGGCGGGACCGGGTCCGGGCCCTGCTGCGCCAGCTCCACGGCCCGGTGGAGCGCCGCGCCCGGCCACCAGTCGCGGCCCGTGCGGCAGAGGTAGCTCACGGTCGCCGCGAGGGGATAGTGGGCCTCCGGCATGCCCACCCGTTCCACCGCATCGAGCGCGGCCACGGCCATCGGCAGGGCGGCGGGATCGGCCGCGCCGACCTCCTCGCCGGCGGCCACCACCAGGCGCCGGGCGGCATGGCGGCCGTCGTCGCCGGCGGCAAGCTGGACTGCGAGCCAGTAGAGCGCGGCCTCCTCGTCGCCGCCGCGGATGCTCTTGATCATCGCGGACACGGCGCCGGAGCGATCGTAGGGGGCGGTCCGCGACTGGGCTGCGGTGAGCACGGTCCGCGCGTCGAGCGCGTTGATGTCCGCGGGGAGCAGCGAGACCGCGCCCTCGAGCAGCGAGAGCAGGCGTCGGCCGTCACCGGCGGACAGGCCCACGAGGTTGCGTTCCGCGTCCTCGTCCAGCGCGATCGGCCGTCCCTCCTCCGAATAGGCGGCGAGGCCGCGGCCGAGGAGCGTGCGCAGGTCCTCGTCACCGATCTGCTGGAGCCGCAGAACGGTCATCCTCGACAGCAGCGGTGCGATCACCGCACCCGCCATCGGCGGCTCGGTGGTGGCGGCGACAAGCGTGATCCGGCCGGTCTCGACCGCGGCGAGGAGGCCGTCCTGCTGGTTCTTGGCCAGCCGGTGGAGCTCGTCCACGAACAGCAGCGGGGAGCGTCCCGTGGTGGCGCGCATCGTGTCCGACTCGGCCAGGCGCCGGCGCAGGTCCGGCAGCCCCTCGGAGGTGGCGTCGAGGGTCAGGTAGCCCATGCCCAGGGCGTCTGCGAGCAGGCGGCCGAGGGTGGTCTTGCCGGACCCGGGCGGGCCCCACAGGACGAGGGCGGGGATGCGGCCCGCGGCGACCCAGCGGGTGATCGTGCCGTCCGGGCCCAGGAGGTGGCGCTGGCCGACGATCTCGGCGAGCGAGCGCGGACGCAGGCGGGCGGCGAGGGGCGCGTGCCGGTCCGTGCCGGGTCGGGCGAGGGGTCCGTCGAACATCTCAGGCTGCCGGGGTTCGGCAGGGGGCGCGTCAGGCGCCGATCGTGACGACCTTGACGACGTCGATGAGGACGTACAGGACGGCGAGGATCGTGAGCTCGATGGCGGCGAGACGGCCGATGCGGACCAGGTCGCGGCGGAAATAGGCAATCACGGCCCCGCTGCTGCCCAGTTCGATCACGGCGCTCAGGGCCAGGCCGGGATCGCTCCAGCCCAGCAGCACCGGCACCACCGCCAGATGGGCCGAGCTGCTGATCGGCAGGAATTCGGTGAGGCCCACCACCAGCCCCAGCACCAGCGC
>JBAXFC010000130.1:0-8580 GCA_037140135.1 Chloroflexota bacterium | reverse complement strand
GTCGAGGACAGCCAACCGCTCTGCTTGCGGGCAGGGAGGCAGGGCGATGATCGGCGGCAGACGCCCCATCACCGGGCGCAAGCCGGGTGACCGCCGCGTCCGGGTCGAGCGTCCCCACGCTCCCTACTTCCGGTACACCGGCCCGAACCAGCTGGTCGCGAAGCCCGCCGCCTCGGCGCCGCGCTCCGATCTCGAGCGCAACCTGCTGCGCGGCAAGGCGTGGCTCATCGGCAAGCCGCTCGCCTCCGAGGAGGAGATCGGGGAGCGGCTCTCCAAGCGCCTCGCGCTGCCGATCTTCAGCTCCGACGCCATCTCCTCGTCCGCCTACGCGACCGAGGAGATCCTGCGGGTCCTCGTGCTCGCGGGCGCGGGCGCCCTCCTCGTCTCCGTCCCGGTCGCGATCGCGATCTCGGTCCTCCTGGCCGTCGTCGCCATCTCGTACCGCCAGGTCTGCAACGCCTTCCCCGGCGGCGGCGGCGCGTACGCCGTGGCCCGCCAGGAGCTGCGCCCGATCCTGGGCCTCGTGGCCGCCGCGGCGCTCCTGATCGACTACGTGATGACGGTTGCCGTCTCCACCTCGTCGGCCATGGACCAGCTCATCTCCATCATGCCGGGGCTCGACCTCATCCGGATCGAGGTGGCGGTCCTCGTGATCGCCGCGATCACCATCGCCAACCTGCGCGGCCTCCGTGAGTCCGGGAACATCTTCGCCGTGCCGACCTACCTGTTCGTGGGCCTCGCCCTCGTGATCGTGGCGTCGGGCCTGTTCCACATCGTGACCGGCAGCGTGACGCCGCTGCCGCACCAGCCCGAAGCGGTCCACCTGGGCACCGAGTCCCTGGGCATCTTCCTCATCCTGCGAGCGTTCGCGTCCGGCTCCGTGGCCCTCACCGGCGTCGAGGCGATCGCCAACGGCGTGCCCGCGTTCAAGCCCCCGGAGTCGAAGAACGCCGCGAACACGATGCTCTCGATGGCCGTCCTGCTGGGCGTGATCTTCATCGGCGTGACGGTGATCTCGCGCGCCTACGACATCATCCCGTCGCGGGAGCTCTCCGGTGGGCCCACGGTGATCGCGCTCGTTGCGACGACCGTCTTCGGAGCCAACAGCCCGGTCTTCTACGTGTTCCAGGTGGCGACCGCCCTGATCCTGTTCCTCGCCTGCAACACGAGCTTCAACGCCTTCCCGCGCCTGGCGGCCATCCTGGCCGAGGACGGGTACTTCCCGCGCCAGTTCTCGTTCCGCGGTGACCGCCTGGCCTACACCTGGGGCATCGTGATGCTGGCCGCCATCGCCGCCGGCCTGTACATCGCCTTCAAGGGCAACACGACGGGCCTGATCCCGCTGTACTCGGTGGGCGTGTTCGTGTGCTTCACGCTCAGCCAGTCGGGCATGGTCGTGCACTGGATCCGGGGCCACCAGCCGGGCTGGTGGTGGCGCCTGGGCGTGAACGCCTTCGGTGCGCTGCTGACACTGGTCGTGCTCGTCATCGTCATGGTCGAGAAGTTCGAGCATGGCGCCTGGCTGGTGGCGATCCTGATCCCGGCCATCGTGGCGGGGATGCTGTTCATCAACCGCCAGTACTCGGCGTCCGCTCGCCAGCTCGCCATCCGCCCCGACTACGTCCTGCCCGCGCCGACCCGCGAGGAGCGCGCGATCGTGCCGGTGCCCACGCTCAACCGGGCGGTCGTCCGCGCCGTCAACGTGGCCCGCTCGATCACCGAGGACGTGATCGCGGTCTACATCAGCGAGGACCCCGAAGCGTCGGCCGCCATGCGCAGCCGCTGGGAGCGCCAGATGGCCGGCGTCCCCCTGGTGATCGTCGAGAGCCCGTACCGCGCGCTCGCGGGACCGCTGATGGCCTATCTCGACGTCCTCGACCGGGCCTGGCCGCCCGACAAGGTGGACCCCATCACCTTCGTCGTCGTGCCCGAGTACGTCGCCCGCCACTGGTGGGAGCGCGTGCTCTACAACCAGTCTGCGCGCCGGCTCCGGACCGTCCTCCTCGGGCGTCCGCACACCGTGGTCGTGGATGTGCCCTACCGGCGGGATGACCGCGCGGACGAGCACGACGGCGGGGCGCATACCGACGAGGCCGACGAGGCGCTGGCCGCCGTGCGTGGTCGGCCCTAGGCGTTCCGGCTGCGCGCGGGCGGTCCCGGGTCTTCCCTGGCGATCCGGCGGTCACCGTCGGTCGCCGGGCGACGACGCCCGCGAGGCGCCGTTCCGACCGAGGTCGGGGGACCGCATGCACAGGTGTCCCCGTGCAGGCCGTGCCGTCGGACCGTGCCATATCCCGGCCATACGGGCCCCAGAACCGGTGCCCTTCGCCACCCAGCGCGGCGACCTCTGGTAGGGGGCAGACCCGACGCACGTCGTCCACTATCGGTACCGGCGTCCCCCTGTGGTTTGTCGTGGCCGATGCGGGGCCCCCGGTACCCGCCCGTCACGACGCGAAACGAGTGAGGCGTTATGGACGACGATGGGCTGTACACCGCGCTGATCCGGCGCGGGATGACCCGCCGATCGTTCCTCAAGCTCTCGAGCGCGATGGCAGCGGCCCTCGCCCTGCCGGCGTCTTACGCGCCCCGTATCGCCGAGGCCATCTCCACTGCTCCGCGCCTGCCCGTGATCTGGCTTCGCGGCCAGACCTGCGGCGGCAACACCGAGGCGCTGCTCCGGGGCGCCGATCCCACGTTCGCCTCCCTGCTCCTCGATGTCATCTCTGTCGAGTATCACCAGTCGCTGCTCTCGACGGCCGGTGAGGCCTCCACGGTCGCGATCTCCGAGGCGATGGCCAGGTATCCCAACGGCTACGTGCTCGTGGTGGAGGGCGCGATCCCGAAGGGCGCCGGTGGCGCCTACTGCCTGACCGGCGGCCGGCCCATCGCGGACGTGGTGAAGGAGGTCTCCGACGGGGCGCTCGCGACCATCGCCGCCGGCTCCTGCGCCTGCGACGGCGGCATCGAGGCGGCCAGCGGCGGCCTCACCGACGCGGACGGGATCAAGAGCCTGGTCTCCGGCAACCTCATCGCGCTGCCGGGGTGCCCGCTCAACGTGGTCAACCTCGCCGCGGTCATCGTCCACTACCTGACCTTCCGGGACTGGCCGGCGCGCGACCAGGTGGGCCGCCCCCTCGCCGCCTACGGCAGCCTGATCCACAACCAGTGCGAGCGCCGCCCCCACTTCGAGTTCGGGGAGTTCGCGCTGGCCTGGGGCGACGAGGGCGCCCAGCGCGGCTGGTGCCTCTACAAGCTTGGCTGCAAGGGACCCGAGACGATCGCCAACTGCCCAACGGCCCGCTACTCCGCGGGCACCAGCTGGAACGTCCGGGCCGGCGCCGGGTGCGTCGGCTGCGTGGCGCCGCGCTCCTGGGACGCGATGGGCCCGGCCTACACCCGTCTGCCACCGCCCGTGGGCCTCATGCCGGGGATCAGCGTGGACGTCGCCGGAGGGGCGATCGTGGGCGGGATCGCGGGCGTCGTGGTCGTGCACTCCACCGGCATGGCGATCCGGTACAAGCGTCGGGGCAGGATCGCGCGCAAGGAGGCCGCGGCAGCGGCAGCGGCTGCGGACGCGGAGAAGGAGGCGGCGGCCGGCGGCGCCGTCGCCCTGGCCACCGGGCCTGCACCGTCCGCCGCAACCCCGGTCGCCGCAACCCCGGTCGCCGCAACCCCGGTCGCCGCAACCCAGACCGACACTGCGGCGCAGGCCGAAGCGCTCGCAGGCACCGGCGTTGACGACCAGGACAACGTGGAGCCCCGGGCATGAGCCGCACCGTCATCGATCCCGTCACCCGCGCCGGGGGCCAGCTGCGCATCGAGGCGGACACGTCCGCAGGCGCCGTCACCCACGCCTGGGTCTCGGCGACCATGTTCCGCGGCATCGAGCGCGTCCTGGTCGGGCGTGACCCGCGTGACGCCTGGCTGATGGCCCAGCGCGTCTGCGGCACCTGCACCGGCGTCCATGCCCTCGCCTCCGTCCGGGCCGTCGAGAACGCCCTGGGGATCGTGATTCCCAGGAACGCGCGCCTCATCCGCAACGTGATGGCGGGCACGCTCCTCGTCCGCGATCACGCCATGGTCCTCTACCAGCGTGCCCTGCCGGACTGGGTGGACTTCAAGGCCGCCGCCGCCGCCGATCCGGTTGAGGCCTCGCGCCTGGCCAAGGCCGCCAGCGCCTGGCCGAACAGCGGCTCAGAGCATCTCAAGGCGGTCCGAGACCGGATCGCGGGCGTGATCGACTCCGGCCAGCCCGGACCCTTCGGCGGTGACTGGTGGGGCCACCCGGCCTACGCCATCAGCCCGGAGCAGTCGCTGGTCCTCGTCTCGCACATGCTCGATGCGCTCGACTGGCAGCGCGATTTCATGCGGATCGAGGCGCTGCTCGGCGGCAAGGATCCGCATCCCCAGACCTACCTCGTCGGCGGCATGTCGCTGGCGCCGCCCTGGGGTGGTCCGGCCGCCTCGAAGAGCCGGCAGCACCCGCAGGTCCCGGATCACAACGCGCCGCTCGCCCTGTCAACGGAGGGGCTGGACCTCGTCGGAGCGCTGATTGCCGATGCCCGCAAGTTCGTGGAGCAGGTCCTGGTCCCGGACACGCTGGTGATCGCGGCGGCCTACCCGGAGTACGCGACGCTGGGCGGTGGGAGCACCAGCTTCCTGTCCTTCGGCGAGTACCCCCAGGACGAGGCCAAGTCGCCCACCCGCCTGATGCCCAACGGACGCCTGGTGGGCGGCAGGCTCCAGGCCTCCCTCCCGGCCGACGAGTCCGGCGTGAGCGAGTCCGTCCTCCACTCGTGGTACGCGTACTCCAACGGTGACGATGCGCTGCGCCGGCCCTTCGAGGGCGAGCTCAACCCGCAGTACACGGGCTCCGTCCCGCTCAAGGCGCTCGACACCGCCGGCAAGTACAGCTGGATCAAGGCCGCGCGCTATGACGGCATCGTGACCGAGACCGGACCGCTTGCCCGGGTGCTGGTGGGCGCGGCCAACGGCCAGAACGAGACCCGCCTCGCGCTGGCGAAGATCCTCGAGCAGACCGGGCTGCCGCAGGAGGCGCTGGAGAGCACCATCGGCCGGTTCCTCGCCCGGGCCGTCGAGGCCCAGGTCATGGTCCGCCAGCTGGACGGCTGGGTCTGGGGCCTGCGCACGAACCTCTCGACCGGCGACGTCGCCATCGCCAGCGTCGAGATGTGGGACCAGGCGTCATGGCCGTCCGAGGCCGACGGGCATTCGATCGGCGAGGGACCGCGCGGGTCCGTCGGCCACTGGATGTCGATCAAGGACGGGCGGGTCAGCCGCTACCAGATCGTGGACGGATCAACGTTCAACGCCTCGCCGCGCGACGCGCTCAGCCAGGCGGGACCGCTCGAGATCGCGCTCGTGGGTGCGCCCGTTGCCGACCCTGCCCGACCGGTGGAGCTGATGCGCATCGTCCACTCGCTCGCCCCATGCGCCGCCTGTGCGGCCCACGTCATCTCGAACCACGCCGGCACGGGACCCGTGCTGCGCGTCCACGCCGCGGAGGCCGTCCGATGACCGTCGCCCAGGAGACCCTGCCGGGCGCCCCGGCCGCGGACCACGCAGCCGTCGGAGAGGCGCACGGCGCCCACGGCCACGAGATCGAGAACCCCGACCAGCGGGTCCGCCTCTACATCTGGCAGGTTCCGGTCCGGATCACCCATTGGGTCACGGCCGTCTGCATCGTGACCCTGAGCCTCACCGGGGGCTATATCGCGGACCCGTTCCTGATCCCGCCCGGCGGCTCGGTGATGTCCACGATCCGGGTGATCCACATCATCACCGCTCTCACCTTCCTCGTCTCGGGCCTGGTCCGGACGTGGATGCTCCTGGCGGGCAACCGCTTCGCGCGCTGGACGGCCTTCATCCCGACCAGCAAGCGCCAGGCGACCGAGCTCTTCCGCCAGGCCGGCTTCTACGGCTTCGTGCGCTCGGAGATCCCCAAGGTCCTCGGGCACAACCAGCTCGCCGCCACCGCGTACGTCGCGCTGTTCGGCCTGCTCCTCGTGGAGACCGTCACGGGCTTCGCGCTCGACGGGCTCATGGGTGCCGAGCCCGGGGCCACGCTCTTCGGCTGGCTGCGCGAGCTGTTCGGCGCCCAGAACCTGCGCCTGATCCACCACTTCAGCATGTGGGCGATCCTCGCCATCGCGCTGTTCCACATCTACAGCTGCGTGCTCGTGGACCACATCGAGCACAACGGCCTGGTGTCGAGCATGATCAACGGCTTCAAGTTCCCCACCCGGGAAGAGGTCGTGGAGTCCCGCGACGGCGGCCCGGAGATGCTGGAGCGGACACAGCCGTGACGCTCCCGGCCGCCGGCCCGCTGGTCGTCGTCGGGGTGGGGAACATCCTCCTCCGCGATGACGCCATCGGCGTGCGCGTCGTTGACCGTCTGCGTGCCCTCGCCGAGCACGATCCGGTGGCCCTGCCCGCGGACACGCGCCTGGTGGACGGGGGAACGCTCGGCCTCGACCTGCTGCGCACGGTGCGCGGTGCCCGGGGCCTCGTGATCATCGATGCGATGGCCCTCGGTGATCCGGTCGGGACGGTGACCGTCCGCCACGGGGACGCCGTGGTTGCAGCCGGGAGCGGCCGGCACGGCCCCAACTCCATCGGCGAGCTGCTCGCGATCGCCCGACTCATGGGCTGGCTCCCGGAGCCGGTCTCGCTGGTGGGCATCGAGGTTTCAGAGATCGACTTCGGCGTGGAGCTCTCCGCGCCGATTGCCAACGCTCTCCCGGCCGCCGTGGATGCGGTCCGGCGGGAGCTGCGGCGCATGGACGAACAGGTGGCAAAGGACCTCGTCGGCGATCGGGCCGCGAGTCGAGTGACTGGGGCGACGGCATGAAAAGATCCCGCTTCGACCGCACGCTGCGGCTGCTCATCGCGCTGAACCTGGTCGTGGTCGCGCTGCTCGCAGGGACGATGGTCCTCGACTGGCTCAAGGTGATCCCGGCCAAGCAGGCGCCCGTGGAGTCCGCCCTGCCGTCGGCCTCGGCGTCGCAGGAGCTGATGCAGATGGGGCTCGCGCACATCCCCACCTCGAACAGCTGCCTCCTGTGCCATGAGAAGGGCGGCGCGTCCGACCTCAAGCCGATCCCGGCCCTGGGTCACCCGCTCGAGGGCTGGACCTCGTGTCTGACCTGTCACACGGATGCCAACCTCGGCCGCAAGGCGCCCGGACATACCGGCATCGCCGAGACGGAGTGCCTCAACTGCCACAAGGAAGCCTCTGACGGACCCGCGATCACCCAGGCGCACGCGGAGCTCAGCAAGCCCTGCCTCGACTGCCACGGCTCCGTCGCCCATATGCCGTCGAGCATGGTCGGGCGCAACCAGGACGAGTGCTGGCTCTGCCACAAGCCCAACCCGGCTCCGCCGCCCACCAAGCCGCACCCGGATCCCATGAACCTGACCTGCCGCTCGTGCCACCAGTCGGCGCAGGTCGGCGCGCTGCCGATCGACCACGCGCTGCGCGAGGACACGACGTGCGTGCTCTGCCACGACATCGCCCACCAGCTCGCCACGCCGGTGCCGTCGGCGTCGGTCGAGCCGGACGGTGATGAGCCGAGCGCGAGCGCGAACCCCTGACCACGGCGCGCCGGGCGGCCGTCATGCCCGATCATTGACGGCATGCCCGACCTGCTGACCGTCACCTGGGAGGACCTCGACGTCCTCGTCGCGCGCCTGGCGGCGAAGACCGGCCGCGAGTTCGACGTTGTGCTCGCAATCACGCGCGGGGGCCTCGTCCCGGCCGGGATGCTGGCCTACCGCCTGGACCTGCGCGAGATCCTCGTGGCGGGCGCGGTCTTCTACCGCCCGGAGGGCGGGACCCACGTGGCGCCGGTGATCGGCCATTTCCCGGCTTCGTCGCTGCTCGAGGGGCAGCGGGTGCTCGTCGTGGACGAGGTCTGGGAGACGGGCGAGACGATGACCGAGGTGGTCGCCCGCGTCCGGGAGGCCGGAGGCTCCCCGGTCTCGGCGGTCCTGCACTACAAGCCGGGCCGCTCCCGGGTGCCGGGTGCGCCCGACCACTGGGCCGACACGGTCCATGACTGGGTCGCGTACCCGTACAAGGCCGGCGCCTGACCGCCGGGCCCGGAGGCTTTCTCAGGATGCTCTCAGGCATGTCCGGCTGAATAGGGATCGAACCGCGGCGCTCCTGGTGGTCCTCCTTCCCACCGAGAGCGCCGCGATCGTCTGTCCACGAGGGAACCCCACCACCGTGTCCGCTTCCACTGCAGCACCAGGGCAGGACCGCCGCAGCCGGTGGTGGGCTCTGGCGCCGATCGCCCTCGGCGCCCTGGCGGCGTTCACCTGCCTCTGGGACCTCACGTCGAGTGGCTGGGCCAACACCTACTACTCGGCCGCGGCGCAGGCGGCGGCGCAGAGCTGGTCGGCGATGTTCTTCGGCTCCATCGACGCCGCCGGGTTCATCACGGTGGACAAGCCCCCGGTCTCGCTGTGGGCGATGGGCCTCTCGGTCCGGGTGTTCGGGCTGAGCCCGCTGGCCGTCCTGCTGCCGGGCATGCTCGCCAACTTCCTGGTACGTGGCGA
>JBAXFC010000129.1:0-8676 GCA_037140135.1 Chloroflexota bacterium | reverse complement strand
GGCCCTCCTCGACGCGGAGGGCGATCTCCGGTCCGGCCATGACATCCTCGATGCCGAGCTGCGCGGCGGCTGGCTGCAGCGCGTCTTCGCCGGCGATCCGGCGAGCGCCGCCTGACGATGGCCGACGCAGGGCGGGTCATCTCGGGGTCCGCGCGGGGCGTTCGCCTGGCCGCGCCCGGTCCCGGCACGCGTCCCCTCACCGACCGGGTGAAGCAGACCCTGTTCGCGGTCCTCGAGCCGGAGCTGGAGGATGCGATCGTCCTGGACCTGTTCGCCGGCTCGGGCGCCGGCGGCATCGAGGCCCTCTCGCGCGGCGCCGCGCGCGCTGTCTTCGTGGAGAAGGACGCCGGCGCTGCGCGCGTCATCGCCGAGAACCTTCGCCGCGCGCAGCTCGAGCCCGCAGGCCGTGTCGTCCGGCGGGACGCCATCACCTGGCTTGCCGATCCGGCGGGCGCCGCCGCCGAGGGCCCATTCGACATCGTGCTCGTGGATCCCCCCTACGCCGACACGGGCGCCCTCGTCGCCGCCCTGGCCCAGGTTGCGCCCCATGTCCGCGATGGCGGCCAGGTCATCAGCAAGCACTTCTGGCGGGACGCGCCACCGGCCGTCATCGGGCTGCTAGCATCCGAGCGCGAGCGGCGCTTCGGCGAGACGGCGCTGATCTTCTATCGCCGTCGGCCCGCGCCCGAGGAGACACCCACCCCGTGAGGATCGCGGTCTATCCCGGGTCCTTCGACCCGATCACCAACGGCCACCTCGACGTCATGCGTCGCGCGGCCAGGGTCTTCGACCACGTGGTGGTCGCCGTGCTGGGCAACCCCCGCAAGACGCCGCTCCTGCCGGTCGACCAGCGGGTGGGGATCATCCGGGCCGCCGTCGCCGGCGATCCGGCCCTCGCCGCGTGCCTGGACGTCCGGACCTTCGACGGCCTGACCGTGGACTTCTGCCACCAGCTGGGAGCGGGCTTCCTGGTTCGCGGCCTGCGCGCGATCGCCGACTTCGAGACGGAGCTCCAGCTGGCCCACAACAACCACCAGCTGGCACCCGACGTGGACACGGTCTTCTTCATGACCAGCCTCGCGCACTCCTACATCAGCTCCAGCCTGGTCAAGGAGATCGCGCTGTACGGCGGTGACGTGTCGGGGATGGTGCCGGGACCGGCGGCCGCGGCACTGGCCTCCACGCTGACGGGGCAGGGGAGCACGGACCGGCGGTAGGCGGGGTCCCGCGCCGTGCCATAATCCGCGCCATGAGAACGCGCTCCACACAGGGGCGCCGAGGCCAGGGGAGGCCGTCCGCTGGACATCATCTTTCTCGTCGAGCGTTTGGAGTCGCTGATCGCGAACGGCAGGCCGCTGCCGCTGACCAAGAACGCGATTGTCGACCGTGACGCCGCCCTCAACCTGATCGACGAGCTGCGTGTTGCCGTGCCCGAGGAGGTGCGTGCCGCGAAGCGGATCAACCAGGAGGGCGAGCGGATCATCGACAAGGCCCAGGAGGAGGCCGAGCGGATCATCGCGCGCGCCCAGGAGCAGGCGACCTACCTCATCGACGAGCGCGGCCTGACCGAGGTTGCCGAGGAGGAGAGCCGGCGCATCGTGGGCCAGGCCGAGCAGGAGGCCGAGGATGTCCGTCGTGGCGCGGACGACTATGCCGCCAGCGTGCTCGAGGGCCTCCAGGCCAGCGTTGCCGCAACCTTGCGCAGCATCGACCGCGGCCTCGGCATGCTCGATGAGCGGCGCGCCGCCTATGCGGCCGACGTTCCCGCCGAGGAGCCGGTCTACGCGCCGGCCGCCTACGACGAGGCCTACGACGACGGGGAGGCTGGGGTCCCGGCACCGCGCCGATGACCGGCCCCGACCTCGCGCACGCGTACCCCGTGGACAGGCACGGGGATCCGCTGACGCTCGCCCTCTCGGGGCTGATGGCCGAAGCGCCGGGCACCATCCGCGACATCGCCATCGACGCCGTGGACGTGGATCCCGGCGAGGGTCTCGTGCTCACGACGCCGGTCACCGGCACCGTGCGCCTCTCGCGCACCAACCGGGGCCTGGTCCTGGACGCCACCGTCCGGACCGCCCTCGCCGGGGAGTGTTCCCGCTGCCTGCGGCCCGTGGTGACCCCGGTCGTCGCCCGGATCGAGGAGGAGGTCCTGCCCACCATCGACCTCGCCAGCGGCCAGCCGGTCGTGCCGGAGGAGGACGCCGATCCCGAGGCGCCCCGCCTCACCGACCACCACGAGCTTGAGCTGCGGCCCCTGGTCGCGGAGGCGATCAGCCTCCAGGACCCGATCGCGCCCCTCTGCGAGCCCGACTGCCCCGGGCTCTGCCACGAGTGCGGTGAGCGGCTGGCGGCCGGTCACGAGCACGGCGAGGGCCCGATCGACCCCCGGCTGGAGGCGCTCCGCGCGTTCCGGTTCGACGCGGACGACGAGAACGGGTAGACTCCCGGTTCGGCCCCGGATCCACGTCGGTGGCGCGTGCGCGCGCCCCGCGTAACTCTGAGCCGGACCATATCGCACCACCGACGCGCGGGCACCGGCCAGCGCAGGGAACCTTCCAGAGGAGCTAGAGACCGACATGGGTGTGCCGAAGCGAAAGGTCGCTCACGCGCGGCAGATGGACCGGCGGAGCCACCACGCAATCACCCTGCCGTTGCTCATCGAGTGCACGCACTGCCATGAGCCCAAGCTGCCCCACCGGGTCTGCCCGGCCTGCGGCTGGTACAACGGCCGGCAGGCGGTCGAGATGAAGCCGGCGGGCGGCGCGTCCGCGGGCGAGGAGTCCGCGTAACCCGCTCGTGACCACGAGCGCAACTCCCGAGTCGACAGGCGCCCCCAGCAGTAGCGTCGTGCCCGCAACCGGCGGCGTCCGCATCGCGGTCGATGCCATGGGTGGTGACCACGGGGCAGCCGAGGTCGTCCCGGGCGCCGTCAAGTGGGCCCGGGAGCATCCGGCCGACGCCGTCATCCTGGTGGGTGACGTGCCGCTGATGCAGCGCCTCGCCGGCGATGCTCCGGGCAACGTCACCTTCGTGCACGGCCCCGAGGTCGTGGGCATGGACGAGCATCCGGCACGCGCGCTCGCGCGCAAGAAGCTGGCCTCCATCCGCGTCGCCACCGAGCTCGTCAAGAACGGCGAGGCGGACGCCGTGATCACGGCCGGCCACACCGGGGCGGGCTTCGCGGCCGGCAAGCTGATCCTGGGCACCCTGCCCGGCATCGACCGGCCTGCCCTTGCCGTCCAGCTGCCGGGCCCCAAGCCGTTCCTGATCCTCGACATCGGCGCCAACCCTGACTCCACCGCGGAGAACCTCGCGCAGTACGCGCGCATGGGCTCGATCTTCGCGGAGCAGGTGATGGGCGTCACGAACCCGCGCGTCGCGCTCCTGTCCATCGGGGAGGAGAAGGGGAAGGGCGACGCCCGGATCGCCCGCGCCACGGCGCTGATCGACGAGACGGACCTCAACTTCATCGGCAACGTCGAGGGCCGCGACCTCACCAGGTTCGTCGCGGACGTCGTCGTGTGCGATGCCGTCGTGGGCAACGTCGTGATCAAGTTCTTCGAGGGCCTGTCGATGTACATCTTCGACATGCTCAAGGCGGAGTTCCTCGGATCGCTCCGGGGCAAGATCGCCGGCCTCCTGATGAAGCCGTCCATCGCCCGCATCCGCGGCAACTTCGACTACGAGGTTGTCGGCGGATCGCCCCTGCTGGGTGTCCGTGGGACGTTGTTCATCACCCACGGCTCCGCCAGGCGCCGGATGATCTGGTATGCGGTGGACGTCGCCGCGGTCGCCGTGCGCGGCCGGGTCACCGAGCGGATCGCGGAGTCGCTGGGCATGACCGAGCTCGGGACCGGGCCTGCCGAACGTCAGGATGCGCTCGACGGCGCGGAAAGCGAGGTCTGAGATGGCTGTCCTGTCCGTCGGTCCGGCCGTGATCCGTGAGACCGTCCGCCTCGCCGCGCTCGAGGTCCCGGGTGTCGTTCGTGTCGGGCGCGGCGGTCCGCGCTGGCGGGGCGTCGTCGCCGGGTCATCGGTCCGGGTCCGTGTCCACGACGGCCGGGTCCACGTCACCATCTGGCTGGTCGCCCGCCCGCGCCAGCGCCTCGTCCCGCTCACCGCCCAGGTGCGCGCCGCGGTGGGAGCGGCCGTCGTCCGCCTGCTCGGCCTGGAGCTCGACGGCGTGACCGTTCTCGTCGATGGCATCGGTGCCTGACGGCCCGCGCGGCCGCCGGGACCGGGAAGCCGACGACCGCGCGCGCAGCCGGCGTGCCGGCCGGCGGATGGCGCTCGCCTCGGTCTTCGAGGCGGACTTCGGCCAGCGCACCGCCGACGCCGTCCTGGAGCGCCACCTGGCCACCGAGCAGGACGCCGATGCCGCCGCGCTGGCCCGCGAGCTGACCGCGAACGTGGTCGTCCACCGCGACACGATCGACGCCCGGATCACCGCATCCGCCCCCCAATATCCTGTCGTTTCGCTCGCCCGGATGGATCGCGCGTTGCTCCGTTGCGCCCTCGGTGAGGTGCTACACTCGCCCGCGACGCCGGCCCGGGTGGCGATCGCCGAGTGGGTCGAGCTTGCTCGCACCTATTCGGGCGAACCGATGCGACGGCTCATGAACGGCGTGCTCGGGCGGATCGCCCGAGAGCAGAACGCGACCCGTCGGGACAACCCGAGCTGAGGAGAAGCCAGTGGCCACCACGTACGATCGCCTCAAGAAGATCGTCATCGAGCAGCTCGGTGCGGACGAGGCTGAGGTCACGCCCGAGGCGTCCTTCGTGGACGACCTCAACGCGGATTCCCTGGACCTGGTCGAGCTCATCATGAGCCTCGAAGAGGAGTTCGGGACCGAGATCTCGGATGAGGATGCGGAGAAGATCCGCACCGTCGGGGACGCCGTCGAATACATCGACGAGCGCGCCTCCTAGTCCGCTCGACCGGGGCCTGATGCACCCGGCCGATGCGCTGACGGAGCGCCTCGGGCTTCCCATCCGCGACCGCGACCTGCTTGCGCAGGCGCTGGTCCACAGCAGTTGGCTCCACGAGCATCCTGACGCTGCCCGGGGGCACAACGAACGGTTGGAGTTCCTCGGCGACGCGGTGGTGAACCTCGCCGTCTCCGAGGCGCTCTACAGCCGACACCCCAGCGATGACGAGGGGGTGCTTTCCGCGCGCCGTGCGGCGATCGTGAGCACCCCTGGTCTCGCCCGCCTTGCGGCGCGCCTGGACCTCGGGTCCTACCTGTTCCTCGGCGAGGGTGAGGCCCAGCGCGGCGGACGCGTCCGCCCATCGCTGCTCGCATCCGCCTTCGAGGCGCTGGTGGGCGCCATCTATCTCGACCTGGGCTGGGTGACCGCCTGCGACTGGATCATCGCCTGGGCGCTCGAGGAGCTCTCCGCGGAGGTCGCGCTGACCACCCTCAAGAGCCCCAAGAGCCGGCTCCAGGAGCACACCCAGCGCACCACCGGGGAGCGTCCGCTCTACCGCATCGTCGAGGCCGTGGGTCCGGACCACGAGAAGCAGTTCCGGATCGAGGTCATCATCGATGGCCGGACCCTGGGGGTCGGGGCCGGGCCGTCGCGCCGGATCGCCGAGACATCGGCCGCCGCCGAGGCGCTCGAGGCCCTGCGCCAGGAGCGGCTCCTGGCGCGGGCATTCAAGGCGTCGGGCAACGGTGGTCGCGGCGCCGGCCATGGCCACGGCGTGGCCGGGACCACGGATGGCGACGCGCCCGATCCCGCGGACGATCCGGTTGCCGACGACCTGCTCGAGGCAGCGATCGATCCCCCCGGTCCCGCGATCGATCCCCCCGGTCCCGCGGCCGGCGATCCCGACGACGCTGATACAGCGACCGTATCCGGGTTGTGAGCGCCCCGGCCCGCCTCCTGGGCCTGCGCGTCCAGGGGTTCAAGTCCTTCGCCGAGCGCACCCTGGTCGAGTTCGGGCCGGGCATCAGCGCCGTGGTCGGCCCCAACGGCTCGGGCAAGTCCAACCTGGCCGACGCGCTCCGCTGGGCGCTCGGCGAGCAGGGCCGCTCCCTGCGCATCCGCAAGAGCGAGGACGTGATCTGGGCGGGCTCCGAGAAGCGGAGCGCCCAGGGCATGGCGGACGTGACCCTCGTCATCGACAACAGCGACGGGCTCCTGCCCGTCGAGTACGCGGTGGTCGAGCTCGGCCGGCGCCTCTATCGCTCGGGCGAGAACGACTACCTGCTCAACAAGCAGCGGGTCCGCCTGCGCGATCTCCAGGACCTGCTCGACAGCGCCAACCTCGCCGAGAACGCCTTCCTGTTCATCGGCCAGGGCATGGTGGACCAGGCGCTGGCGCTGCGTCCCGAGGAGCGCCGCCCCCTGTTCGAGGAGGTTGCCGGCGTCCGCCGTCACGAGCGACGCCGCCGCAAGGCCGAGGAGCAGCTCGCGGAGGCCGAGGCCAACCTCTCGCGCGTCGAGGACATCCTGGCCGAGCTCCGGCCCCAGGCCCGCCGCCTGGGCCAGCTGGCCGAGCAGCAGGCGACCCGTCTCACCGCGGGCGAGGAGCTGGCCGCCGCCCTGATCGCCGCGGCCCACGGTCGCTGGCACGAGGCCGCGGGGCGGTCCGGGATCGCGGAGGCCCGTCGCGACGCGCTCCGGGCGGAGACCGACCACGCGCTCGACGCGCTCGAAACGGCCGAATCATCGGTTGGGGAGATCGCCGCCTCGATGGCCGCCCGCGCGGAGCTGGAGCGGGAGCGCCGGATCGTCCATGAGGCCGCCCGCGCGGAGCTGACGGCGCTCGGCCTGCGGGAGGCCCGGGCCGGGGGCGAGATCGCCGCGGCCAGCCGGGACCGTCAGCGCATCGCGGACGAGCGGGCCGCGGCGGAGGCGGACCTCGCCGTCCAGCGCCGGATCCTCGCGGAACCCATCCCGGAGCGGGACCTGGAGCTGGAGGCGGCGCTCGGCGAGGGGGATCGCGCGCTTGCGGAGGCGCTTGCCGAGCTCGGCTCGCTGCGGGCAGCGTCACGGGCGCGGGGCGATGAGCTGGCCGCCCTCCGGCGGGCCGAGGCCGCCCGCGCCTCGGAGGCCGAGACGGCCCGGCGCCGGCACGCCGACGCGGAGCGACGGGTCGTGGACGAGCGGGCCAAGGCCGCCGAGTCGTCCGGACGCCGGGACCGCCTCGAGGCCACGCTGGCCGAGGCCCGGACCTCGCTCGCGACCGTCTCTGCCGAGGAGGCCGCGGCCGTCGCCGCCCGTGAGGCCGCCCGGGCTGCCGCGGACGCCGCCGAGGGCACGCGCCGCGCCGTCGCCGAGCGGGCCGCCAAGGCCGGCACGATGCTCGCGGGCGCGCGCGGCCGCCTGGAGCAGCTCCAGAAGCGGCTCGCCGAGGAGGAGGAGCGCGGAATCGCCCGCGCCGCCCGCAAGCTCGGCGGCAAGCGCGTCGACGAGGACCTCGGCGTGGAGCCGTCGCTCCGGCCGGCCGTCGAGGCCGCGCTGGGCGAGCTGGCGCGCGCCTACGTCGTGGAGCGCGGCGGGGCCGCCACCATGGCCGCGGAGCGCGGGCACCTGGTCGTCCGAGAGCGCCTTGCCGCAGCGGAGAAGGTGCCCGGCGGCGGCACGGCCGCCGACCTGCGGCGCCTCGACGATGCCCTGGCGCAGATCGCCGGCGGCCGGCTCACGGACGCGGTGCGCCGGGATCCCAACGGTGCCGTCCGCGCGCTGCTGCACCGGGCCGTCTGGGCGCCGGACCTCGCCGCGGCCCTCGAGATCCAGCCTGCTCTGCCGCTCGGCTGGCTCGTTGTCACGCGGGATGGCGGCGCGGTCGTGGACGCGCTCACTGTCCGGATCGGCCGGGGCGACTCGCCGTTGGAGCGCCGCGCCGAGGCCGAGCGGCTCGGCCGTGAAGCCGAGGCCCTCGCCGCCGACGCCGAAGACGCCGAGCGGGGGACCAGGGCCGCGGCCACCACCGCCGCCGAGGCTCGTGGCAGTCTCGAGACAGCCCGCGCGGCCGAGTCTGCCGCCAACGCCCGCCGCCGGCGCGTCGAGGACATCGAGCGGTCCGCGGGTCGTGAGCTCGAAGCCGCCGCGCGCGAGGCCGCCTGGCACACCGCGCAGGCCGAGCGGATGGCCGGCGAGGCCGAGCGTGCAGCGGCTGCCCTGGCCGCCCACGAGGCCGCCGCGGCCGCCGGCCGGCCGACCGGCGAGGCTGCCGGCACCGATGGGGCCGAGGCGATCGCCGCCTGGGAGCGCCGGATCTCCGAGCTCCGGTCCCGGCGCGACCGGCTGGCCAACGATGTCGGAGCTGCGGACCGCACCCGTCGGGACGCCGAGGGCCGCCGCGCGCGATCCGAGGCCGCCGTGGCCCTCGCCGACGGACGGATCGCGGGTTCCGAGCGTGATCTCGCCGTCCTCGCCGACCGCGAGCGCGCCGCCGCGGAGGAGCGTGACGCGGTGTCGGGCGAGCTCGCAGCAGCTGCCGCCCGCGAGGGACAGGGCCGGGAGGCCCTCGAGGCGCTCCTCGCCGACGACCGCGCCGAGCGGACCCGCCTGGCCGAGGCCGAGCGCGCCGCGACGTCCGCCCGCGAACGGCTGCGCGCCGCCGACGATCGTGCGCGCGGCGCCGACGTCACCGTGCTCGAGGCGCGTCTCGGCCTCGACTCCCTGCGCGAGCAGCTCCTGGTCGAGCTTGCGGGTCTCGGC
>JBAXFC010000128.1:0-8680 GCA_037140135.1 Chloroflexota bacterium | reverse complement strand
ACGGTGCCGCCGTAGACCATCGTGCCGCTCGATGCGGTGATGGTGAGCGGGGCGGCCGTGACCGAGACGGAACCCGCGACATAGGAGATGGTGTAGTTCGAGTCGGCCGCACCGGTGCAGGTCGACGGGTAGCTCGCGACCGGCGACGTGGACGTCGCGGTGGTGGAGCAGGTGGGCGGGGTGGCAGGGGCCAGGTCACCGGCGCGCAGGCCGGCGTAGCCCGGGGTGATCGCCGGGACGGTGCCGCCGTAGACCATCGTGCCGCTCGATGCGGTGATGGTGAGCGGGGCGGGGCCGACCAACAGGGTGCCGGCGGTGTAGAGGAACGTGTAGTTCGGATCGGCTGCACCGGTGCAGCTGGTCGGGTAGGTCGCGACCGGATTGCCGGCGACGTACGTGGTCGAGCAGGTTGGCGCCGTGGTGGCGGGTGCCGTCTCGCCGTGCAGGAAGCCGGCGTAGATCGGGGTGATCGCCGGGGCGGCGGCGCCGTAGACGACCGTCGGGCTGGATGCCGTGACGGTGACCGTGGCCTTGCCGACGGTGATCAGGCCTGGGATGTAGGTGAAGGTGTAGTTGGGATCAGCGGCACCGGCGCAGGTGACCGCGTACGGACTGCCCGCGACCAGCGACGAGACCGTGTAGGGCGTGGTGCAGGTCGCCGGGGTGGCCGGAACCGTAGCCGGGGCAACCAGGCCACCATAGATCGGCGACAGGTTGGGGACTGGGGCGCCGTAGGTCACGGTGCTGCTTCGGCCGGTCACGGTGAGCGGCTTGGGGCCGACGGTGATCGTGCCCGCGATGTAGTTGATGCTGGTCCCATAGATGGCATCGGGCACCCCGATGCCGGAGCAGGTCGTCGGGTAGGTGCCGACGCCGGCGCCCTTCGTGTAGGTCGTGGAGCAGGACGCGGGGGTGGCGGGCGCAGGGCTGGTTGGGGCGTACGTCGCGGTGATGGTCGGGACTGCATCCCCGAAGACGAGCGTGTGGCTCGAGGCCGTCACGTCGAGGCCGAAGACCGCGGTCTGGACGTTCGACTCGGGGCTTGCGCCACCCTCGTTGACGGCGAGGACGACGTAGCTGTAGAGGCGGCCGCCGACACCGTTGGTGTCGTGCCAGGTGGTGGCGTTCGCGAGCGCCGAGCCGCGCTTGTTGTAGTCGGTCGGCCAGACGGCCGGTGAGCCCCCTGTGTCGGCCCGGTAGATGTCGAACCGGATCTCCTGCTGGTGATTCACGTTGGCCGTGTCCCAGCTGGCGGGATCGAGGTAGTTGACCGGGGTGGCGTCGATCCAGTGGAGGTTGACGCTCCCGGGCGTGGTCGGCAGCTGCAGGACCGCGTCAGGAGCCGTCGAGGGGACGTAGACCGAGACGGGCCTCATCATGTCCATCTCCTCGTGGGAGAGGATGTGGCAGTGGTAGACGTACTCCCAGTTGAAGTTCTCGACGGTGTTCACGATCGGAGCGATCGGGTTGCCGTTGGTGTCGGTGTTGTTGAAGCCCACCTCCTGGCCTGCGAGGCCGCCGGGGCCGCCCGCGACGGAACCCGTGGCCCCGACGGGCATCATCGGGTTGAGCGGGCGCCGGCTGTCCGGGACGTTGAAGGGCAGGGTGGGGACGATCGGCCGCAGGGCGACGATCGTGTCCTCGAGCGGGCTGAGCCTGACGGTGTCCTTCCAGCCCAGCTCTGTCGGGTCGGGCGGGATGATGATGTTGTCCCAGGTGACCCGGTTGATGACCTGCACGTCGTACAGGTGCCAGTGCATCGGGTGGGTGTCCACGCCGTTGTGGGTGATCTTCCAGATCTGGGTCCCGTCGGTCGACGTTGAGATCTGCGTGACCTTGAGGGCGCTGGGCATCCCCGACGAGTTGAGGAGCTCCGTGGCCGGGTTCACGTACGGGTACAGGATGATGTTCTGCGCGAGCGGCGTTGCGCCCGGCGCCTCGAGCCCAAGGTTGGCGGTCATGCGCCCCCATTCGTCGAAGCTCGCAGAGTTCGCCTCGTCGTGCAGGCCCTTCGGCTGGAAGGGCAGCGAGAGCTGGTTCTTGCTCAGCGTGTCGAACTTGAACCTGTCGGTCGGCTGGGAGCCCTCCTGGACCCGTGCGTAGCCGTCGCACTTGGCGGCCGGGTTCTTGGGGGCGCTGCACCAGGCGCCGGCGGCGAAGTTCGTGCCGTAGGCGTCGTTGTACGCGGCCTGCCCGACGATGATCGGGTCGGAGCCGGACTCGAACACGCCGGCGGGCTTGCCGGTCACCGGGTCGAGATGGTGGGCGAACGCCGCCATCAGGGCGCCCATGCGGTCGTTGGTCGTGTTGGGCCGGTCCCACGCGAGCGCCGGGACCGCGTTGGAGACCTTGACCTGCATGATCGTGCGGGTGTTGGGGCCATAGCCGGGCAGCGTCGTGGGGGCGCCACCGGACCCGGTCATGTCGGGGCCGCCGGTGTAGTAGTCCATGTTCGCCTGGCGGGCCGGGAAGGCTGCCGGGGCATCGTTGTACAGGATGAGCGTCTTGCCGCGGTAGGCGGAGAAGTCGACGATGACGTCGGCGCGCTCGGCCGGGGCGAGAAGCAGGGAGTGCTTGTCGACGTTGCCCACGTCGAACCGGGTCGGATTGACGATCCAGGTGATGGGCTGGTTGGGAACGACCACCGGCGTGGGCAGGAAGCCGCCCTCCGTGCCGATCTGGATCCAGTTCGGGCCGGCCGGGCTCTTGGTCAGGTCAGGCTGCGGGACGATGTCCGGGTTGGTCTGCGCGGCAGCGAGGTCGGCAGGGTTGAGCGCCACCTCGCTCAGGGTGCCGGTCGTGGGGTCTGCGACGTACCACTGGAGGTTCCAGAAGCGATCGTTGGCCGCGCTGAGGATCCGGAACCGGTACGCCTTGGGGTCAACCGTCGTGGTGGGATATGCCGTGCCGTTGACGATGGGCGTGTCGTTGAACGCCTCCATGCCAACCGAGACGTTGGTCGTGGACGGGATCAGGGCCGGCTCGCACCACGGATCGGACTGGTACTGCCAGGTCGCCGGGTCGGCGAGGTCGCACGGGACCGCCAGGGGCGTCTTCCAGTCATCGGCTGTTCCGGCGATACCGTCCAGGCCCTTCGGGTCCAGGCCGTAGTAGGGGTTCGCGATCGGAGGGTACTTGGCCTCCTTGGCGGGCGGCCAGAACCAAGGTCCGTACATCCAGCGCCCGAAGGAGCTCATCCCCGTGGGCGAGCCCGGGTTCTGGGCGGGCATGTAGACGTGCGGCGCCCACAGGCTGCCCGTGCCGCCCCAGCGGCTCGTGTCCCAGGTGGGATCCGTTGCGTGGACGTTGTCGGGAACGAAGGTCTTGTCCTGGATGACCAGCGGCGTGCCGACGCCGAGGCCGTCGAGGGCGCCTCCGGGCGCGATGAGCGCCTGCTCCGTGGCGTCCGTGAGCACGTAGCCCGCGGCCTCGCCTGCGTACACGTTGAGCCGGGTGATGCCCCACGCATGGTCGTGGTAGAACATCAGCCGGGCGCTCTGCTGGTTCGTGTAGAAGAACGTGAGGGCGCCGGGGCCCGGATCGGGCATGTCGGGGACGTTGGAGACGCTCACGCCCTGCGGGTAGTCGGTGGTCTCACCTGCGGGGGTGGTCCACTGGTGCGGCGTGCCGTCGCTGATCCACGGGGTGACGCCGCCGTGGAGGTGCAGGGTGGCGCGGTTCTCGGAGTAGCACTCCATCTTGTCGAGGCCGCACATCGGGTTCCGGACCTCGTCCGTCACCTTGCCCTGGTCGATGACCGTGTCGATCGGGACGCCGTTGGCGTCGAGCTTGACGGCGTTGGGGCCCATGCCGGAGCCCATGAGGGACGTGTCAACCGGAAGGAACAGGTTGCCGTCCACGCCCGTGGGGAGCAGGTCGCGGAACAGGATCCGGACGGGCCGGTCCTTGCTGGCGATGATCGTGGGGCCCAGGTAGTTGGGGTTGTCCACGCCCAGTGCCTGGGTGACGCCGTCAGGCATCATGGCCGGCGCGGCGGCGACCAGCGGATCCAGGTTCGCATTGGTCAGCAGGACCCGGTTGCCGGGGATCACGGCCGTGGACAGCTGCACATACCCGCGCTCAAGCGTGGGCGGCAGCATCGAGCTGAACTGGTGGCGGTACTGGACGACGCCGATCTCGTAGTAGTCGGCACCCGGGTAGGTGGTCGTGTCAGGAACGGCAATCGGGATGTAGTTGCCGAGGTTGTTCGCGCCGGCCGGGGTGAGCCCGGCGAGCGTGTCCACGAACTTCTTGATGCCAGGGGTCAGGTAGCCCGCGCCCGCAACGGTGACGTTGATGGCCGTGACGGCACCCTTGGCGGAGACCGACGCGGTGGCGCTGGCGCCCTTGTCTGCCGTGCCGACGGTGTCGGAGATCGTGACGGCCGGGGCGGACGTGTAGCCCTTGCCCCCGGAGATGATGTCGATCTGGCCGATGTTGATCGTGGCGGTGACCTTGGCCGGCACCGCAGGCGGGTTCGTGCCGCTGTCGGTGATCGTGACCGTGGGCGCCTGCGAGTAGCCGGAACCCGGGTTCACCACGGTGACTGCGTTGATCGCACCGTTCGCGTCAAACGTTGCCGTGCCGGTGGCCTGGACCCCGCCGGGCTGGTCCGGGAGGCCGAACGTGACATCGGCGTGCGTCGTGTAGACACCGCCGCCGTCGACGATCGTCACGTTGTCGACGCCGCCGCTCGCCACGGCAGTTGCAGGCTTGGAGGGGCTGCCACCGGAGAAGGAGACGGAAGGCTTCGTGAAGCCGAAGCCCCACTCGTTGACCGCGACTCCGTTGACGACACCGGTCGAGATGACCGAAGTCGCGCTGGCCAGCGTCGTGGGCGACACGCCCGGAGACGTGATGGTCACCTTCGGGGCAACGACATAGCCGTCGCCCGGGTTCGTGACCGTGATGCTCGAGATGCCGCCGGTCTTCGGGTCGACGTTTGCCGTCGCCTGCGCGATCGTGGCGGGGTCGACCGCGGTCGGGGTCACCGTTGCCGCGAAGGAGTACTCACGGGTGCCCGCAGCGAGCGGGAAGTCCGCGCCCGGGAGCGTGATCGTTGCGCTCAGCGCCGGCGGGGTTGGAGCCGGGTTGTAGGTGAGGTCGCTGCCGGCCGTGGTGTCGACCGGGACGCCGGTCCCGTAGAAGGCGATCACATCGCCGGCGTTGACCGCGACGGGGGCAGCCAGGGTGAAGGTCGCGACCTCACCAGTGCCCGGGACGGCAGGAGCCGGAACAGTGAGGAAGCCGCTGTCGAAGACGACCGTGTACTGGCCGGCGGCCGCGGGCCGGAGCACGAAGGCGTGGAAGCTCTGGCCGGCCGACGGAAGCGTGCCCGAGCCCACGAGCGCCTGGTTCCACGTCTGGAAGTCCGAGAGCTGCCCGGCGGGGAGCGGAGCAGGCACGACAACCAGCACGGGCTGCAGCGGCTGCGTGAGGCCCGCGCCGCTGATGCTGACCGACGCGGGAGCGGCGGCGAAGGTGATGACCCAGGGAGCCGAGCCGGTGACCGTCGCGGTGACGCCCGCCAGCGCGTTGAGCGCGGTCTGGACGTCGGCGGCCGCCGCGTTGTAGGCGAGGGCCGCCGTGGTGGCACCACCGACCGTCAGCGTGAAGGTGCCGCCCGTGGCGCTACCGACGCTGGCGCTATACACGGCCCCCGCGGGGGTGATGGACGCAGCCACAACCGGCGTTGGCGCGGACGCCACGTCACTGGTCGCATAGGCACGCCCGATCAGCGGGTTCCCGTAGGAGCCCGGCGTGGGCGTGCCCTTACCCAGCTCGACGATCGCGTTGGCCAGGACCTGGGGGCTGTTCGCCCAGTTGGAGTACGGCCCGAAGTAGTGGGGGACCTTGGTCTCATCGGTCTCGCTGGCGGGCAGGCCTGACGGGATGGCGGTCTGCCTGGCCGTCACGGGCCTGGCAGCGGCTGCCGCAGCGTCATGGACGGGGACCCTCGAGCTGATCCCGGCAGCCGCGGGCGCCGCGAACGTCACCAATAGAATTGCCGCAGCCGCGAGGGCCGCCAGCCTCCGAATCATCGGTCCCATCCCCTATTCCTCGCGCGGCCGAGTGCCGCGATCCCCGTGCGGGCAGACATCGCCCAATGAATCCACTCCCCGGTGCCGCCGTGGGTACGCGGCTCCGGGAGAGGTGCGAACCGTACCCAGCCCTTGCGGATCGACCATCCGGGGCAACACGGACGGGACTACTGGTCTTCCGACTACGTAATTCGGCGTACGGGGAACGAAGTTCCGTGGCGGCCTACGTGGTCAACCCTGTTGTGGTGCGTGGGCGCGACGGGCATGCTGGCGACCATGGAAGGCCGTACCACCACCGGGCGCCCCGACGAACGCCGCGCCGAACGCCGCGTCGGACAGTCCCTGCCCGGCGACGCCCGTTCCCGGGCGGATGCCCCGGGGGGCAGGTCCCGGTTCGCCTCCGGCCGCGACACGACGGATGCGGGCGACGAGGCCGCCGCAAGGATCAGGCGGGACACGCTCCGCGAGATGGGCGTCATTCCCATCGAGCCCGATGCGCGGATCGCCGTCCTGCTGGCCGCCGATGAACAGGTCGTCACCGTCCGGCGCGAAGTCACCCTCGAGCGACGCCTGGCATGGCAGGGGCGGGGCGCCGGGTTGCGGGGGGACCTCTACGTGACCACCCGGCGGCTGGTCCACCTCGGTGATGTGGCCGTTGAATACGGGCTTGCGGACGTGCACGAGGCCGTCATCGCCCCGGGCGCACTGCGCTTGATCGTGGGCAGGAGCCAGGGCGTCGAGATCTGCACCGTGGACCCACGCGTGCTGCGCGTGGAGATCGGCGCGGTACGCCTGGCGGCCGGCGACCAGGCGGCCGGCCAAGCCCCGGCTGACGCTGGACCAGGACACCCGGCCGGCACCTGACCGCGGTCGTCACCAGCCGCCCACGCACGGCCCGCGGGACTCGGTGACGGCCTCAGCCGCCCTCGCGATACCAGCGCGCGGCCTCGGCCCGGTTCTTCACGCCAAGCTTGTGCAGGATGCTGCTCACGTGGGTCTCCGCGGTCCGCCGTGAGATCGTCAGGGCCGCTGCGATGTCCCGGTCTCCGAGTCCATCCGCGAGCAGGCGCAGGACGTCGCGCTCCCGCGACGTGAGCTGGTCAGCCCCCGCTGTCTCCTCGGCCGGCTCGGACCCGATCCGCCACGACATCTTCGCGATCAGCCGGGCGGCGAGCTTCCGTGGGATCACCAGCTCGCCCGACTGGGTGGCACTGAGCGAGCGGACGAGCGCCTCGGGCGAGATGTCCTTGGTGAGGTACCCCCGGGCTCCATGGCGGATGGCGTCCGCCACGTCGCGGTCCGCCGTCGAGGTGGTGAGCACCACGATGGCGGTGGACGGCATCCGCGGCGCCAGCTCCCGGACCAGCTGGAGGCCGGACATGCCGGGCAGCGCGATATCCACGAGCAGGATGTCGGGCGCGACGGTCGGAGCGGTGACGAGGGCCTGCTCTGCGGTTGATGCCTCGGCCACGACCGTGAACGCGTCGCCCTCGATCGCCCTCCCCACGGCGGCGCGGACGAGAGGGTGGTCATCGACGATCATCACCCGGAGCGGCACCAGCAGGCGCGGAATCATCGGCCGCGCTCCAGCCCGGTGTCGCGCCGATCGAATGGCGCCGTGAGCACCACGCGCGTCCCGTCGCCCAGGCGCGACACGACCCTCAGCCGTCCGCCGATGAGCGCCGCCCGCTCGCGCATCGACACCAGGCCGAAGGCGCCGGGGCGCACGGAAGCAGGGTTGAAACCCCGGCCGTTGTCCACCACTCGCAGGGTGACCCGGCCGTCGCGCATGCCCAGCCGGACGCCCACCACCGAGGCTTCCGCGTGGCGGGCGGCGTTCGTCATGGCCTCCCGGGTGATCCGCAGGATCTCGGCCTTGGTGCGTGGCTCGATCGGCTGGCTGTCCTCGCCCTCGAAGGAGAACTCGACCCGCAGGCTGAACCTGTCCCCGTACTCCTCGACCGTCCTGCGCACCACGTCGGCGAACCCGGCGTCCGGGTGGGTGCTCCCGCGGAGGGCGGCAACGGCCTCCCGGGCCTCGCCCAGCCCGATGTCGATCGCGGCCACCGCCTCCTGCGCGACAAGCCGCGCCGCCTCCGGCAGGTCGTCCATCGCAGCCAGCTCCCCGGTCCGCAGCTTGGCGAGCCAGAGATCCTGGGCCAGGCCGTCGTGCAGCTCGCGGGCGAGCCGCGCCCGCTCCTCGAGCACCGCCCGCTCCGCCTCCGCATCCCGCATGGCGGCAAGCCTGGCGTTGGCGGCCCGCAGGTCATGCAGACCGGCGCGGACCGCACCCTCGAGGCCCAGCAGCAGGCAGAGCGCGCAGGCAAGCCGGAACAGGTCGCCCGTCGAGACCTGCCCCGGGTGCGCGCTCGGGTAGAGCGTCCAGTGGAGCTCGCCGAACCCCGCGAAGATCAGGCCGACGGCGATCCAGCCGTCGATGACGGCGCGGTCGTCCCGCCAGAGCCGGCGGCTGGCGTACGCACCGGCGAAGAACAGCCCTGCCGTCACGAGGTGGAGGGCGGCTCCCAGGGGCGTGGCGTTGGGCAGGTCAGCAGGGCTGGCGGACGAGATGATCTGGAGCGCCGGGGGGAGCGTCCCGAACCGCAGTCCAGCGAGACCGACCGCGCCCAGGAGGACGG
>JBAXFC010000127.1:0-8681 GCA_037140135.1 Chloroflexota bacterium | reverse complement strand
GAACAGGTTCACGAGGAACCCCGCGATCCCGAACGCCGCGAACTCCACGGCGGCCGACGTGGCCGTCAGCGCCCCGTTGGCCCGGACGAGGTCCTCGCGCGCGACGATCGTCGGCAGGTAGGCGCGGTCGGCGATGTCGAAGAAGGTGGTCATCACCGCGGCCAGCGCCGCCACGACGAACACCTGCGGCAGGGTCAACCATCCGCCGACCGCGGCCAGCGGAATGCTGCCCAGCAGCACGGCGCGCGCGATGTCGGCCCAGATCATCACCGGCCGCCGGCGGAGCCGGTCCACCCAGGCGCCCGCGGCGAGGCCGAACAGCAGCGCGGCGACCAGCTCCAGGCTGCGCAGGATGGCGATGTCGATCGGCCCTGCCTGGAGCACCAGGATCGCCGCCATCGGCAGCGCCATCCGGGTCACGAACGACCCGAACACCGAGATGGTGGCCGCGCTCCAGACCCGCATGAAGGCGCCGTTGTGGCGCAGCGAGGCGCCCGGACGCACGTCGTGCGTGGGCGGCGGCGGGTCGAGGAGGGGATCGGCGGTCACCGGCGGAGAGTACCCTTCATGGGCCTCCGCGCCGGGATGGCGTACACTCCCCACGCCTCGGTGTCGCCAGAACCCGCGCACCACCCGCCCGGCCACGCCGTGCGGCCTGATCCACACCGTCAGTCACAAGGGTCCTCGCCCCCGCATGTTCGACAGCCTCAGCGACCGCCTCCGCAAGACCCTGGCCGGGCTGACCGGACGTGGGCGCGTGACCGAGGCGGACGTCGATGCGGCGATGCGCGAGGTCCGCCTGGCCCTGCTCGAGGCGGACGTCAACTTCAAGGTCGTCAAGGAGTTCGTCGCCAAGGTCCGCGAGCGGGCCATCGGCGCGGAGGTCCTCGACAGCCTGACCGCCGGCCAGCAGGTCGTGAAGATCGTCAACGACGAGCTCACGGCGCTCCTCTCGGCGGGTGACCGCAACTTCCGGCCGTTCGGCAATCCCGCCGTCGTCGCGCTCGTGGGCCTCCAGGGCTCGGGCAAGACGACCACCGCGGCCAAGCTCGCCAAGCAGATCGTCAAGATGGGGCGCTCGCCGCTCCTGGTGGCCGCGGACCCGTACCGCCCGGCCGCCGCCGACCAGCTCGAGACGCTGGCCAACAGCCTCAACATCGCCATCTACCGCGCCCCGGCCGGCACCCCGACCGTGGACATCGCCAAGGCCGGCATCGAGCACGCGAAGAGGATCGGCCGCGACACCGTGATCCTCGACACCGCCGGCCGTCTCACGATCGACGACGCGCTCATGGACGAGATCCGTGCCGTCGCCGAGGCCACCAAGCCCGTCGAGACGCTGCTCGTGGTGGACGCGATGACCGGCCAGGAGGCCGTCACGGTCGCCCAGGGCTTCGCCTCCGCGATGAAGATCACCGGCCTGATCATGACCAAGATCGACGGTGACGCCCGCGGTGGCGCCGCCCTCTCGATCGGCGCGGTCACCGGGATCCCGATCAAGTTCCTGGGCACCGGCGAGAAGACGGACGCGCTCGAGGTGTTCCACCCCGATCGCCTCGCCGGCCGGATCCTGGGCATGGGCGACGTCATGACGCTCGTCGAGCGGGCCCAGGAGGCCTTCGACGAGAAGCAGACCAAGAAGCTCGAAGAGTCCGTCAAGAAGGGCGTCTTCACGCTCGAGGACATGCTCTCCTCGATGCGCCAGATGCAGAAGATGGGCCCCATGGGCCAGCTCATGGGGATGATCCCGGGCATGGGTGGCATGGCCGCGCAGGCGCAGGAGGCCGTTGACCGTGGCGACCTCAAGCGCGTCGAGGCGATCATTCTCTCGATGACCATCAAGGAGCGCCGGGATCCGGGGATCCTCAATGCCTCGCGGCGCCGCCGGATCGCCAAGGGTTCAGGGACCACCCTGCCCGAGATCAACCGGCTGATCAAGCAGTTCGGTGAGATGCAGAAGCTCATGAAGCAGTTCTCGGGGGCCGGCGGACGCCGGAAGGCCCTGGGACAGATGCTCGGGCGCCGGTAGACGGCGGGGGTACCACGATGACCGACCAGGATCCCACCCAGGCCTACGCTCCGCTCGAGGCGGCGCCGCAGGCTCCCGTTCCCGCACCGGCCGATGCCGCCGTCCCGGACTCCATCGGGACGCCGTCCGCCCCGCCTGCCGGCTACGCGGCCGCGGCGCCCGTCGGGTATGTGCCCGCGGCGCCCCCGGCCCCGCCGGCGATCCTCGCCGCACCTGCGATGTTCGCCGCACCCGAGCCAACGCCAGCCGGGCCGGTCCCCACCGAGCCCGTGGAGATGGCCCCGGTCGCCGGCCGCAAGCCCGGCCGCAGTCCTGTCCGCTGGCTGGCCGCGGCCCTGGTGACCCTCGTCGTCGTGGGCCTCGCCGCCGGCGCCACCATGTTCCTCACCTCGGATGCGGGTGACCCGGGCGTGCTCGCCTGGACCCCGGCCGACAGCGTCGCCTACACGGAGCTGCGCCTGGACCTCCCGGGCAGCCAGCAGGCCGAGCTGGCCAGGCTCATGAAGGCCTTCCCGGGCTTCGAGGACCAGGCCGCGTTCCCGGTCAAGCTCTCGGAGATCCTGGACCAGCTCGTGGACAAGGCGAGCGGGGGCAAGCAGTCCTACAAGGCCGACATCGAGCCCTGGTTCAGCGGCCAGGTCGGCGCCAGCGTCGGCCCGCTCCCGTCCAAGGCGGATGCCGCGCAGGCGCGCTTCCTGCTCCTGCTCTCCACCAAGGACGGGGCCAAGGCGCAGGCGTGGCTCGCCGCCATGCTGGCCGCCAAGAGCGTCACGACGTCCGCGGGCACCTACAGCGGCGTGACCCTGGCCCTGTTCAGCGCACCGGCCTCGGACACGATGGCCGCCGGCGTGCAGGGCGCCAGCGCCCTCGTCGGGCCCACCCTCGCCATCGGCGACGTCGCGTCCGTGAAGGCCGCCATCGACACCGCGGGCAAGACGGGCCTGCCGTCGAACGCGCAGTTCAAGACAGCCCGCGCCTCGATCAGCGGTGACCGGCTCGTCTTCGGCTACGTGGACGCGGCCGCGATCGTCAAGGGCGCCGCGGCGCTCGCGGACGGCTCCACGGGCGGCACCGTGGACCTCGGCTCGCTGGCATCCAACGTCTCGGGTGCATGGGCCGTCGCCACGGTCCGCGCCAAGGACGGCGCCCTGGTCGTGGACACGCGGATGCCGCACAACGAGAAGGCGGGCCCGGCCAAGAACGCGGAGTCCAGGCTCCCGGCCCTCGTGCCGGCGTCCACCGTCGTCCTGGTCGAGGGCCACGACGTCGGGGAGGCGATCGCCCGGACCAAGGACGCGCTCGCGGCGGACCCCAAGCTCAAGGACACGGTCAAGCAGGTCGAGGATGCCCTGGGCATCATCGGCGGCTTCGACGCCGCGACCGGCTGGATCGGCGAGGCGGGCATCGCGATCACGCGCACCGGCGACCAGGTGGGCGGCGGGATCGTCATCGTCCCCACGGACGCCAAGGCCGCCGATCACCTGTTCCTGCAGCTCAAGGCGTTCGTCCAGCTCGGCGGCAGCCAGTACGGCCTCGCCGTGAAGGACGAGGACTACAAGGGCACAACGATCACGACCGTGGATCTCTCGGCGCTCGGCGCGCTCGCCGGCGCCGCCTCCGGCGGCAGCGTCAGCGCCCCCGACAACATCAGCCTGTCCTACGCCACCGCGGCCGACGTCGTCGTCCTCGGTTATGGCCCGGACTTCGTCAAGGCCGTCCTCGATGCGCGGACCGGGGACTCGCTCGCGAAGAGCAACCGCTTCGCCGCCGCGCTCAAGCTGGCCGGTCCGACGAACGCGTCGCTGGTCTGGATCGACGTCACCGCGTTCCGCGACCTGGCAGAGTCCATGGTCCCGGCGGCCGACAAGGCCGACTACGATGCCAACATCAAGCCCTACCTTGCCGGGTTCGACTCGGTCATCGGCACGACAACGCCGGGTGAAACGGTCGATGCCGGTACCCTCATCATCCGCACGACCGGCGGCTGACGCCGCCGCGTCACGGCTCACACGCCCAACCAACACGTCAACAAGCACGGGCCCGGCCCAAGGGCCCGCCATGGAGGAGCACCGAACCACATGTCCGTCCGAATCCGCCTGACCCGCGTGGGGGCGACCAAGCAGCCGACCTACCGGTTCGTCGTCGCTGACAGCCGCTCGGCTCGCGACGGCCGCGCAATCGAGACCATCGGTCACTACAACCCCCGGACCGAGCCGGTCGAGATCGTCGTGGACGAGGCCAAGGCCAAGGACTGGATGGCCAAGGGCGCGCAGCCGTCCGATACCGTCCGCCGCCTGTTCAAGAAGGCCGGCGTCCTGCCGAGCGGGAAGTAGGCACCGGCATGGCAGCCGCTGAGCTGGTCGAATACGTCGCAAAGTCCCTGGTGGACGATCCCGAGGCCGTGACGGTCGAGGTCGTCAACGGCGAGGACGGCTTGATCATCGAGCTCCACGTGGCCGAGTCCGGCATGGGCAAGGTCATCGGGCGCAACGGCAGCGTCGCCAAGGCGCTCCGCACGCTGCTCAAGGTGACGTCCGCCCGATCGGGTGAGCCGGTCAGCCTCGAGATCGTCTGAGGGAGGCCACGGTGGCCCCCCAGAGCACCGACGGCGACGCCGCTGCAGCGTCGCCTGATCCCACGTTCCCACCGATCGCCGCGCTCGTTCCCGCGGTCGCCGGCGCCCTCGCGCCTGCGGCTGGTCCGGCGCGCCTCACCGTCGGCCTCGTCCGCGGGTTTCGCGGCCTCCGAGGCCAGGTCCGCGTTGAGCTCCTCACCGATCGTCCCGAGGATCGCTTCACACCTGGCACCAGGCTCCACGTCGAGGACACCCAGCAGATCCTGACCATCGCCGAGTCCTCCGCGGTCGCGGACGGGCCCGGCTGGTGGCTCCGCTTCAAGGAGATCGGGACCCGTGAGGGATCCGAGAACCTGCGGGGCTGCTACCTCGAGATCGAGCCGCCCGTCGAGGAGCGGGAGCCCGGCCGCTGGTTCTTCCACGAGCTGGAGGGCCTGGCCGTCCTGTCCACGGGAGGCGATGAGCTGGGAACCGTGGTGGACATCTACCGCGCCGGCGGTGCCGAGGTGTTCGTCGTGCGCGGCCCGCGCGGCGAGTTCGACGTCCCGGGCGTCAACGGCATCGTCACCGAGCTCGACCCGCCCTCGGGCTGGATGGTCGTGGATCTCGAGGCTCTCGACCTCGACGCCCGTCCCGTTGATGACGAGGACTACGTCCGTCCGCGCGACCGCCGCCCCAGGAAGCAGGTCAAGCCCAAGGGGCCGGCCCAGCCGCCCAAGGGGACGGGCCCGGTCCGCAAGCCCCAGGTGAAGGGCTCGTCGTCGACGCCTCCGGGAACCCAGCCGAAGCCCGGACCGAGGTCGAAGTCCGGGTCGAACCCGGGCGCAGGCGCGAAGCCCGCATCGAGTCCGGGCGCAAACCCGAAGCCCTCGTCCGAGCCGAAGCCCTCGTCCGAGCCGAAGCCCGCGCCGAAGCCGAAGCCCGCGTCCAAGCCGAAGCCCGCGTCCAAGACGAAGCCGCCGGCCGAACCGCCGGCCTGACGATGCCCCTCGAGGTCGACATCCTGACCCTCTTCCCGCCGATGGTGGAGGGTCCCCTGCGCGAGAGCATCCCGGCCCGGATCATCGAGCGCGGTCTGGCCACCGTGCGCGTGCATGATCTGCGGGCGTGGGGCCTCGGCAAGCACCGCACCGTGGATGACTACACCTACGGCGGGGGAGCGGGCATGGTCCTGCGACCCGAGGTCGTCGCCGCCGCCCTGGCGGAGATCCGGAGGCCAGACTCCACGGTCATCCTGCTCGATCCGGCGGGTGCCCGGTTCCGCCAGGCCACCGCGCACGAGCTCTCGGAGCGCACGCACCTCGTCTTCCTCTGTCCTCGCTACGAGGGTGTGGACGAGCGGATCCGGTCGATGGTGGATCTCGAGCTATCGATCGGGGACTACGTGCTCACCGGCGGTGAGCTGGCCGCGCTGGTCATCCTCGACGCGGTGCTGCGGCTCCTGCCGGGCGCGATCGACGAGGCCTCCACGACCGAGGAGTCGTTCGCGGCCGGCCTCCTCGAATACCCCCAGTACACGCGGCCGGCCGTCTTCGACGGTGTCTCGGTGCCGCCGGTCCTCGTTTCCGGGCACCACGAGCAGGTCCGCAAGTGGCGCCTGCGCGAGTCCCTGCGGAGGACGCTGGAGCGGCGCCCCGACCTGCTCCAGGGCCGGGCGATGACCAAGGAGGAGGCGAAGCTGCTCGCCGAGGTGCGGGCGGACCTCGTCGCCGGGGCAGGGAAGGGCGACCAGCCCGCCGACGCCTGACACACGCGGTTTCCCGTGCTATCCTCCCCCGTCGGCCGTGCCGCGCGTGGCTCGCCGTCCCGGAATGTGACCCCCGCAGCCACGGCTGCCGACGACCGAACCAAGGATCAACAACCGTGAACGTGCTCAACGAGATCGTCCAGGACCAGCTGCGGTCCGACCTGCCCCTGATCACCCCCGGTGACACCGTGAAGGTGTCCGCCAAGGTCGTGGAGGGCAACCGCGAGCGCATCCAGGTCTTCGAAGGCCTCGTGATGCGGACGCGCAACGCCGGTGTCGCCTCGGCGATCACCGTCCGCCGCATCGCGTCGGGCGTCGGGGTCGAGCGGACGTTCAAGATCCACAGCCCGCGCATCGAGAAGATCGAGGTCGTCCGCCACGGCCAGGTCCGCCGCGCCAAGCTGTACTTCCTGCGCAACCGCGTGGGCAAGGCCGCAACGACGCTCCGCGAGCGCCGCTAGCCTGGCTGCGGGCCCGCCGGCCCGCATCGCGAACGCAACGACCGACCCCCGGCCAGACCGGGGGTCATTCCATGTCCGGCGCCTGCATGACGACCGCGGATCGAGCGGCGGTACGCTTGCGGGCATGAGCGTCATCGTCCCCACCCTCCGCTGGGAGCGCCCCCTCTGGCGTGACGGGGCGACGCGCGTCGTCGGCGTGGACGAGGTTGGCGTGGCGCCGACCTGTGGGGCCGTGGTCGCCTGTGCGGTGATCATGCCGCCGAACTGCAAGCGCATCCCCGGCGTCCGGGACTCCAAGACCCTCTCCGCGGCCCAGCGGGACCGGCTGGCGCCCGTGATCCGGCGGCGGGCGGTGGCCGTGGGCATCGGGGCGGCGTCGGTGGCCGACATCGACCGGCTCAACATCTACCACGCCACCCACCTCGCGATGCGCCGGGCGATCGCTCGTCTTGGGGAGTACGACCACGTGCTCGTGGATGGGCTGCGGATCGCCAACTTCGAGGCACAGGTTGGGCCGTACACCGCGATCGTGGACGGCGACGCGCTCGTGTACTCCATCTCCTGCGCATCGGTGGTGGCCAAGACGGTCCGCGACCGGATGATGGGCCGCCTCGCGGTCCGCTACCCGGAGTACGGCTGGGAGCGCAACCAGGGGTACGCGACCCAGGAGCACCGCGACGCGATCCGGGCCCACGGGCTGACCCCACACCACCGCCGCAGCTTCAAGGCGCTCGACGTGCTGCTCGCGGGCGACCAACTCTCGCTGTTCGGGGGCCGAGGGGGTGATCCGGGCGTCGCGCTCGACCTGGCCGGCGATCTGTCCCCGGACGAGGCCGACGCCCTGGCCGCGGAGGCGTTCGCCTCGGCCGGTTGAGCCCGAGTTCCTGGAGCGGCGGCCCACGCATGGGTGAGTACCCGGACATGAGCCAGATCCCCGGGTTCCACGAGGAGCTGCCGCACCCAGCGCAGCGTGGGGTCGCGCCGCCCCAGGCCGCGCGGCGTTCTCACGTCTGCGGGGGTGGGCGACCCACGCCGGGGCGGCAGATGAGTCGCCGGCAAGTGGCCGTCCGCATGCTGCGACCCATGGACCCCGATCCGGCCTCTCCCGGCCCCACCCGCACTTCGCAGCAGCGCATCGGTGACGAGGCCGAGGCCCTCGTCCTCGACCGCCTGCGCGATGCCGGCTGGACGATCCTCGGCCGAAACGTCCACCTCGGACGCAGCGAGCTCGACATCGTGGCGGTGGACCCGGGACCACCGCCGGCACTCGTCGTTGTCGAGGTCCGCCGGCGCGGTCGCCGGGACTTCGGCCTCGCTGAAGAGACGCTCGACCATCGCAAGCGCGCAGCCCTCCGGCGGGCGATCGGCACGCTGCTCGAGGTGAAGATGCTGCCCGATGGGTCCGCGCTGCCGCCCCTCGCGCTGCGCATAGACTTGGTGGCCGTGGATCCCGGCAGGGACGGGCGGACATCCGTGCGCCATCACCGGGGTATCGCGCTGTGAGCGGGGAGACGATGGCGAACATGTCGCGACGACGGGCGAAGGCGGCGGTGGCGGCCGGCACCACAGTCCTGCTCGCCGGCATCGCGGTGCTTCTGGCCGGCTGCGGCACGCTGCCGTGGCCGGGACAGACGTCGACCGCTCTTGCCGCCGGGGTGATCGGCGGTTCGGCGTGGTCCGCCGCGGCCTACGCCTCGAGCCAGGAGGGGACCTGCGTGGAGGTGCGCTTCGCGAACGCCGACCCGCAGCGCGTGTGCGCGGGCGCCGGTGCCGGGCGCGAGGTGGGCACGATGCGGCTGGACGCACCGGACGGGTCCGGCTCGGTGGTGCTGGCGCAGATCGCCATCGGCCCGGTGGTCAGCGGCACCG
>JBAXFC010000126.1:0-8703 GCA_037140135.1 Chloroflexota bacterium | reverse complement strand
CGTCGCCGTCGATGCCGGCGACCTTGCCTCGGGCATCGTCGCGCAGCCGGTGGCAGGCATCTACTCGGACGCCTTCTTCCGCGACTGGCGGGAGACGTACGACGTGGGTGCGTGCGCCCAGGCGGGTGGCGTCGGCGGGCGGGCAGAGGCGACGATGGGTGGCCGGCAGGTTGTCATCACCACCTGCGCCGGAGGCCTCCGGGTCTACCACACCTGGATCGAGCAACGGGGCGTCATCGTCTCCCTCTTCTCCCTGGGCGAGCGGAAGCTGGGCGAGCAGCTCATGGGCGGCCTGCGGCCGTAGGCGGCCGCCCGTCCGGCAGGTCCCACCGGGCCCGTCCGCTCGCCCGTCCGGCAGGTCCCACCGGGCCCGTCCGCTCGCCCGTCCGGCGCCCGCCGCGACGTACGGCGCGACGGCCGGTTCCCCGACATCCCGCATCGTCGTAGACTCCGCCCCGTGAGCACCCCGACGACCCCGGGCACCGCGGCCTCCGGTCCGCGCCCCGTCCGCGCCCCGCGCGGCACCGAACTCTCCACCAAGGGCTGGCAGCAGGAAGCCGCGCTGCGCATGCTGATGAACAACCTCGACCCCGAGGTTGCCGAGGACCCCGATCACCTGGTGGTCTACGGCGGCACCGGGCGAGCGGCGCGCAGCTGGGAGGCCTTCGACGCCATCGTGCGCGAGCTGCGCGCGCTCGAGGACGACGAGACGCTCCTCGTCCAGAGCGGCAAGCCCGTCGCGGTCTTCCGCACGCACGAGTGGGCGCCGCGGGTGCTCATCGCCAACTCGAACCTCGTGGGCAAGTGGGCGACCTGGGACGTCTTCCGCGACCTCGAGAAGCAGGGCCTGATGATGTACGGCCAGATGACCGCGGGGTCCTGGATCTACATCGGCACCCAGGGGATCCTCCAGGGCACCTACGAGACGTTCGCCGAGCTGGGCCGTCGGCACTTCGGCGGCACGCTCAAGGGGACCGTCACGCTCACGGCCGGCCTTGGCGGGATGGGCGGCGCCCAGCCCCTGGCCGTGACCATGAACGAGGGTGTCTGCATCGCCATCGAGGTGGACGAGCATCGCGCCCGGCGCCGCCGCGACATCGGGTACGTGGACGAGCTCACCCACGACCCGGCCGAGGCGCTCCGCATCGCCCGCGCGTGGGCGGCGGCCGGTGAGGCCAGGTCGATCGCCCTGGTGGGCAACGCCGCCGAGATCGAGCCCGCCTGGGCGAAGGCCGGCGAGCACTTCGACGTGGTCACGGACCAGACCTCCGCACACGATGCGCTGGGCGGCTACGTGCCGGCCGAGATCACCGTCGAGGATGCCGCGGTCCTGCGCGAGGCGGACCCCGCCCTCTACGAGCGGCGCTCCAGGCTTGCGATGGCGGCCCACTGCCAGGCCATCCTGGACTTCCAGGCCGCGGGCTCGATCGCGTTCGACTATGGGAACAACCTCCGCGCCCAGGCGCAGGAGGCGGGCATCGCCAACGCCTTCGACTACCCGGGCTTCGTGCCCGCGTTCATCCGGCCGCAGTTCTGCGAAGGCCGCGGACCGTTCCGCTGGGCGGCGCTCTCGGGCGATCCGGAGGACATCCTGCGCACCGACCGCGCGATCCTCGAGCTCTTCCCCGAGGACGAGGGCCTGCGCCGCTGGATCGAGATGGCCCAGGCGCGCGTCCCGTTCCAGGGCCTGCCCGCGCGCATCTGCTGGCTCGGCTACGGCGAGCGGCACAAGGCCGGGCTCGCGTTCAACAAGCTCGTCGCGGACGGCGAGGTCAAGGCGCCCATCGTCATCGGGCGGGACCACCTGGACTCGGGATCCGTGGCCAGCCCCAACCGCGAGACCGAGGCGATGGCCGACGGCTCCGATGCGGTCGCCGACTGGCCGCTGCTCAACGCGATGGTCAACATCGCCGCGGGCGCGACCTGGGTCTCGATCCACCACGGCGGCGGCGTGGGCATCGGCTACAGCCAGCACGCGGGCATGGTCGTCGTGGCCGACGGCACCGAGCTGGCAGCGAAGAAGCTCTCCCGGGTGCTCATGAGCGACCCCGGGATGGGTGTCGTCCGCCACGTGGACGCGGGCTACGAGCACGCGGTGGAGGTCGCCAAGGAGCGCGGCGTCCGCATCCCGATGATGGGGTTCTAGCAGGAGGACAGCGTCGGTGACGATGCGGAACGTGCTGCTCGTGATCACGGTGCTCTTCTTCATCGTCGCCTTCTTCGTGACGCCTGGCGGGTGCGCCGGCTTCACGAGCCAGGACAACGTGGACTGGGTGTGCGATGACCCGTCCGGGGTCGGGGAGCTGATCAGCCAGGTCGCGCACCTGCTCTTCGTCGGGCTCGCGCTCCTGTCGGCTGCGCTGATCGACTGGGACGTGCTCCTCCATGGGAAGCGGCCCGCAGGCGACTGAAGGCCCCCCACGGACGGGGAATGACCTGCGGGGCATGGAAAGCCCGCCACTGCCTGTCGATGATGTCGGCAGGTGCGGACCAGTGCCCAGACCCGCACCAGGGAACCAGCCATGACTCTTGGTCGCACCGTCGCCATCCGCGTCACGGAGATCCGGCTCGAGCAGGCCCGCTCGGCCATGCACCGTGCCCAGATCGACTTCCTGCGCGCGGATCTCCTCGACAGCGATTGCACCCCGGCGGCCCGCTCTGCCCAGCGAGCCCAGGCACGCGCACGGGAGATCGAGGCGGACCTCCGGCGGCTCCGCGCGAACTAGCCTCAGCGCCGCGCTCGGCGTCGGCCAGGTCGGCCTGAAGCGCGCCTGCGCCCCGCGTGGTCGCCGCCTGCCTACGCCGGCAGCGGTGCCTCGTCGTCCACCGGCTCCGGCATCTTCACGATGTGCCGCGCGGATGACATCGCCACCGGCAGGAAGGACACAAGCCCGCCGAGCGCGCCCACGATGATCGTCGCGTGCAGCCCGATCACGGACCCGAGCGCGCCGCCGAGGATCGCCCCGACCGGCATCGTCCCCCACACGATGAAGCGCATCGTGGCGTTCATCTTCCCCTGCATCCGAGGCGGCGTGATCGCCTGCCGGAGCGAGACCTGGTTGACGTTCCAGCCGACGCCGCAGTAGCCGCCGGCGAACCCGCCGACGGCGAGCGCCCACCAGATCAGCGCGTCGGGCGCGAACGCGACCGGCAGGCCGGCCAGGCTGAACCCGGCCGCCGTGAGCACCAGCATCCGGCCCACGCCCAGCCTGTCCGTGAGCCGCGGGACCGTGAGCGCGGCCAGCAGGAAGCCCAACGACCCCACGGAGAATGCAAAGCCGATCGCCTCGGCGCCCATGGCCCGCTCGTCCACCAGGTACAGGATCATGATCGCGCCGCCGACGTTGCCGAAGAAGTTCGAGATGCCGGTCGTGGCGGCGGTGTAGCGGAGCCACCGGTGGCCCAGGACGTACCGGAGGCCGCCCGCAATCTCCGCCCGCATTGACGGCTTCGGTCCCGCGGTGGACTCGTCGTGCGGGGCCACGGGCGGCTCGGGGCGGCGGATCCAGAACAGGAACGCCGCCGACCAGAGGTACGAGAGCGAATCGAGGAGCATCGCGAACGGCGCGCGCAGCAGCCCGATCAGGAGACCCGCCGCTCCCGGGCCCAGGATCCCCGACGCGGACCGCGTGATCTCCAGTTTCGCGTTGCCGTCCACGAGCTGGTCCCGGTCCACGACCGACGGCAGGTAGGCGTGGTAGGCGACGTCGAAGAAGACCGTGAGACAGCCGTTGACGAAGCCGACGATGTAGAGCTGCCAGATGGTCAGGGCGTCGAAGTAGAACGCCAGCGGGATCGAGGCGATGGCCGCGGCCCGCCCCAGGTCGGCGACGATCATGATCGGCCGCCGCCGGAGCCGGTCCACCCAGACGCCTGCGGGCAGGCTCAGGAGGATGAACGGCAGGAACTCGATCGTCGTGAGCAGGCCGAACTCGAACGGCGTGACGTGCAGGGTGGTCGCGGCGATCAGGGGCAGCGCGAGCTGGGTGATCGCCGACCCGAAGACGGAGACCGTCTCTGCGGTCCAGAACTTGAGGAAGTCGGGGTGGCGCAGCAGGCTGCGGCTCGGAGCTGACATCGCCGCCGAGTCTATCGGCAATCGGGGTGCAGACCGCAGGAGGAGATGGCGCCCGGGGAACGGGGGGACGTCCGCCCCCCGGGCAGGTGGTGCCGCGGCTGGTCAGCCCTCGTCCGTGGGGGCGCGGACGACGCTCTCGAACCCTGCGGCGGAATGTGAGCCGTCGCAGAACGGCTTGGTCGCGGAGTGGCCGCAGCGGCAGAGGAAGACGGCCTTCCCTTCGGCCAGGGGCCAGGTGTTGCCGTCCGCGTCCTTGAGGACGACGGGGCCGGCGATCCGGTACGAGCCGTTGTCGCGGGGCGTGATCGTGACGACGGGGGCAGGTGCGGCAGTGGGCTCGGGCATGATCTCGCTCGGTGACTTGTGCGGGTGGTTCTCCACCCGGTTCGTGCCGCGCGGGCGCCCGGATTGCCGCCGGGTCGCGGACCGCGCGGTCGCGCGACGGGCGCACCGCCGTTCGCGCTGGCCTGTAGGATCGGCGCGTGCTGGTCGAAAGCGTCCCCAACATCTCGGAGGGCCGCCGGCTCGACGTCGTCGAGCGGCTGGCCGATGCCCTCACCTCGGTGTCGGGCGTCTTCCTCCTCGACCGCACCAGCGATCCCAGCCACAACCGGTCCGTGTTCACGGTCGCAGGCGAGCACACGGCGGTCCTCGAGGGCCTCGAGCGGCTGATCGAGGGTGCGGTCGCCTACATCGACATGGAGTCCCACCAGGGCGAGCACCCGCGCATCGGCTCGGTGGACGTCATCCCCTTCGTGCCGCTGGGCGACACGACGCTCGACGACTGCATCGGGCTGGCGAAGGAGTTCGGCACCCGGATCTCGAACCGCCACGACATCCCGGTCTTCCTCTACGCCGCCGCGGCGGCCCGGGCCGATCGCGTCAAGCTGGCCGATGTGCGCCGCGGCCAGTACGAGGGCCTCAAGGCCGAGATCGGGCATCCCGGGCGGGAGCCGGATCTCGGGCCGGCCCGGATGCACTCGCGGTTCGGGGCCATGGCCGTGGGTGCCAGGCCGTTCCTGATCGCCTGGAACATCAACCTCGACACGGATGACGTGGAGCTGGCCAAGCGCATCGCCCGCCGCGTCCGGGAGTCCGGCGGCGGCCTGCCGCGCCTGCAGGCCAACGGGTTCCGCGTGGAGGAGCCGGAGCGCGGCCACCCGGTCCGGGCCCAGGTCTCCATGAACCTGCTCGACTTCCACACGACCTCGCTCTGGCAGGCGTGGGAGGCCGTGGCCGGCCTTGCCGCCGAGGATGGCGTCGGGCTGGCCGAGTCGGAGCTGGTGGGCCTCGCGCCCGCCGCCGCCCTCCTCGATGTGGCCGACCACGCGGGCGTCGCCGCCGATCTCCCGGTCGAGGAGCGACTGGGCGTCGCCGCCCGGTCGATCGCCCTGCGCGACTTCTCGCCGCTGATGGCGCTCGAGCTGCGGCTCGCCGCCGCCCGGAACGCCCGCTGACCGGGCCGGCCCAGGGGAGCCCACGATGACCCTCCGCCTGATCGAGGGTGGCCGCGGCAACGGGGATGCCCCCGGGCTCCTGGTCCACGGCGCATCGCAGGTGGTCACGCTCGCGGGCGGCTTGCGGCGAGGTCCGCTCCAGGGCGCGCTCGCGCTGCTCGATGCGGCCGACGTCGGTGGGCCGGGCAGCTCGTCGGCGCCCGTGGTGGCCTGCTGGGAGGGGAAGATCGTCGGGGTTGGCCCGCGCGACCGCGTGGAGCAGGGGCTGGAGATGAGCGGGTACCCGCTCTCGCGCTTCGTGCGCCTTGACGCGGACGGCGGGGTCGTGACCCCGGGGCTCGTGGACCCTCACACGCACCTGCTGTTCGCCGGCACGCGCGAGCAGGAGCTGGTCATGCGCCAGCGCGGCGCCGGGTACATGGAGATCCTGGCCGCCGGCGGGGGCATCCTGTCCACGGTGGCGGCGACGCGCGCCGCCTCGGCGGAGCAGCTGGCCCAGCACGGCCGCCGGTGGCTCGACGAGATGGTCCGCCACGGCGTCACCACCATCGAGGCGAAATCCGGCTACGGCCTGGACCTGGTGACCGAGCTGCGGCTGCTCGAGGTGGCCGAGGAGCTGGGCAGCGAGGGTCCGGTGGACGTGGTTCCCACGTTCCTCGGCGCCCACGCCGTCCCGCCCGAGTACCGCGCCCGGCCCGATGGCACCGAGGCCTACGTCCGACACGTCATCGAGGAGCAGCTGCCGGGCGTCGCCGCCCAGGGCCGCGCCCGCTCCTGCGACGTCTTCTGCGAGCAGGGCGTCTTCACGGCCGACCAGAGCCGCCGGATCCTCACGGCGGCCAAGGGCTACGGCCTGGCGATCCGCCTCCACGCGGACGAGCTCGCCCCGTCCGGTGGCGCCGAGCTTGCCGCGGAGCTGGGAGCCCTCTCCGCCGACCACCTCCATGTCCCGTCGGACGAGGGCCTGGCCGCGATGGCTGCCGCCGCCACCGGCCCCACGCCCACCGTCGCGACGCTGCTGCCCGCGACCACCTGGTTCCTGATGACGGACGAGCCGGCGCCTGCCCGGCGCTTCATCGATGCCGGGGTTCCGGTGGCCCTGGGCACGGACTTCAACCCGGGCACCTCGCCCACGGCGAGCCTGCCGCTGGTGATGACCGTCGCCTGCCTCGCGATGAAGCTCTCGCCGGCGGAGGCGCTGGCTGCAGTCACGATCAATGCCGCGCACGCCGTGGGCGTAGCGGACCGGGCCGGGTCGCTGGAGCAGGGCAAGGACGCCGACCTCGTGGTCTGGCGCGCGAGCACCGTGGAGCAGCTGCCCTACTGGGTGGGTGCGGACCTCGCCGACGTCGTGGTCAAGCGCGGGCGCGTGGTCCACCGCCGGGCGTCCTGAGCGGCGGCCGCTACCCGACGAGGGCCAGCACCAGCAGCAGCTGGCCGGCGTGGTAGGTGGTGATCACGGCCAGCGAGAGGCGCCGGTCCGGTCGCTCCTGCGCGTTGCCGGTCCCGCTTCCGGTCCCGGTCCCGCTTGCGGCCGGCGCGAGCGCGAACCGCCCCCAGCCCAGCATCGAGTCCGAGGCGACGAACAGCCACGCCCCGACGACCGCGAGGGGGATCCCGGTGTGGGTGGCCGCCACGGCCATGGCACAGATGGCGACGAGGTAGGCCGCGACAGGGGCCCCCATCCCGCTCCGCCGGACCGCCCTCACCAGCAGCCGGCCCACCGTGAGGACCAGGACCACCGCCGCTCCGATCCCGACACCGAGCCAGGGCATCGAGCCCGGCACGAGCAGGAACGCGGCGAGGTACGCGACGTGGCCGAGGAGGAACGAGACCAGGCCCGCGGTGAACCGGCCGCCGGGCAGCAGGAAGATGTCCCCCGCGAGCGAGGCGGCGAGCGCCGCGAGGAGCATCGGCCGGACGACCCCCGACCAGTCCGTGTGGTCGAGTGGGGCCACCACGGCGGCGGCCAGCAATGCCAGCAGGGTCGCGGGCTTGGCGAGCCGCTCCACGGCCCGGGCGCGCGGCGATCCCGACCAGACAGCGGCCCAGTCCAGGACGGCCGCCAGCGCCGCGAGCACCACCAGCGCCCAGAACGCGGTCACCTCGCAGGTCCCGAGCCGTCAGGCATCACGATGCTCAGGCCTTGCCGCGCGACTCCAGGAGGACCGTCGTGGTCTCGGCCGGGAGCCCGGAGGCGGTGACCGAGAGCTTCGGCTGGATGGTGGGCGTGGCGCCCATCTCGTGGAGGAACTTCTTGAGCTCCTCCTCGCAGTCCGCGTCGTCCTCGCAGAGCGTCATCGGCACCACGATCTTGGGATCGAGCTGGGCCACGAGCGCGGCCGCCTTGGTGGCCGTCAGCGCTCCGCCGATCGGCACGCAGGCGATGTCGACCCGGCCGATGTCCCCGAGCTTCTCCTCGGTCAGCTCGTGGCCGATCTCGCCCAGGTGGATCGTGTGGATCCCGTCCACCTCGGACATGAACGCGGTCTGGCGGCCCTTGTCCGCCCCGCGGCTGTTGTCGCGGTAGGTGCGGACGCCTGTCAGCAGGACGTCGTGCACCTCGTACTCGCCGGGGCCGTCGAGGACGAACGCCGACTCAAGGCTGGTGGGGATGACGGTGAGCCCGTCGCGCGATGTGCGGCCCGGCTTCTTGGCCAGGGGCGCGTCGTCGGGGTGGCTGAACGTGATGACATCACCCGTGATGCCGCGCCCGGTTGGCCCGACGATCGAGGGGTAGGGGTCGTTCACGACGACGGCGTCCTTGCCGCGCAGCCGGATGCAGGTCTTTCCGTACCAGGTGAGCTCCATGTGCCGGATTCTGACACACGCGGCTCATCGGGGAGTCATCCGTCCCGCGACCCCCGGAAAAGGAGAGACCGGAGACGCCTGCCCAATCGGCGCCCCCGGTCTGAGGGAGGGAGGATGGAACCTGAGGGGTGTTCCAAGGGGAACGTTATCGGCCGCAGGTTCATCCCCAACCAGCGGAACGATTAAGAAACGCATACCTCAGTCCCGGAACCCTGTCGCCGCGCTGGGGCGTCGGGACCGCATGGCACAATCGGCCGCGATGACCGCTTCGACGACCCCTTCGACGAGCGCCCGTTCAACCTCCCTCGTGGGCCGCCATCAGCGCCGCGTGGTGGTTGTCGCGCTCACCGCGCTGGT
>JBAXFC010000125.1:0-8720 GCA_037140135.1 Chloroflexota bacterium | reverse complement strand
GATGCAGACGGTCCGGGACTTCGCAATGAACGCCGTGAGCTTGCGCAGGGCGTTGCTCATCAGCCGGGCCTGGGCGCCGACGACCGCGTCGCCGATCTCGCCTTCGAGCTCGGATTTCGTGACGAGCGCCGCGACCGAGTCGAGCACGATGATGTCGAGCGCGTTCGAGCGGACGAGCGTCTCGAGAATCCGCAGCGCCTCTTCGCCGGAGCTCGGCTGTGAGACGAGAAGCTCGTCCACGTTCACGCCGCAAGCGCGGGCGTACCCGGGATCGAGGGCATGCTCGACATCGATGAAGGCGGCGATCCCGCCGCGGCGCTGGGCTTCGGCGATGACGTGCTGGCAGACGGTGGTCTTGCCCGAGGACTCCGGTCCGAAGATCTCGCAGATCCGGCCGCGCGGGATGCCGCCGACGCCGAGGGCGAGGTCCAGGGCGATGGAGCCCGTGGGGATGGAATCGACCGTCTGCCGCTCGACCGAGCCGAGCTTCATGATCGAACCGCGACCGAACTGCTTCTCGATCGCGAGGATCGCCGCATCGACGGCGCGCCCCCGCTCAGCGAGGGCCTTGTCGCCGCTGCCAGTGTCCTTGCCGGAGATCGTCATGCTGTCCTCGCTCCTGTGGGCCTCAACCGACCCGACGGAGCGGGACGTCTGTCCCCCGTCCGCCGACGGTCTAGCCTTCGGACTCGCCCTCGCGCCTGGGCTTCCGCTCCTTCTTGATGACCTCCGCCTGCTGCGAAGGATCTGAAAGGGGCGTCAGGTTCGGCGAGGCCGACTTGTCCTTCGGCTTCTTCTTGACTTCCTTGTGCGGGCGATCCCGAGATCCCATTGTTCCCGCCTTCATGGACTGCGGACGGTATCGACACGGACTTCACGCGCGCTTGCCTGCCACTTCACCGCCACTCATCCGGACGGCGCGGGAGCGCAGTTCGTCGAGTTGGTCGGGGAAGGTTCCGGCACGGATTGCGACACGGATCCTAGCCATGAAGTCTAGGGTGAAGGTGAGGTTGTGACAAGTTGCCAGCCGGTACGCGAGCATCTCCTTGGCCCGGAAGAGGTGGCTCAGGTATGCCCTCGAAAACCGGGTGCACAGCGGACAGGGACATCCTTCCTGGACCGGTCGCGGATCGTCCTTGAACCGCTCGTTGCGCAGGTTGATGCGCTCGCCCGGGATCCACAGCTGGCCGTTGCGCGCGACCCTGGCCGGCAGCACCGAGTCGAACAGGTCCACACCCCTGTGCACCGCCTCGAGCAGGTCCAGCGGGCTGCCGAGGCCCATCAGGTACCGCGGCCGCGCATCGCCCTCGAGAAAGGACACCGTCACGTCCAGTGTGGCGTTGCGCTGCTCCGGCGTCTCGTCGCCGGCCAGGCCGCCGATGTTGATGCCGTCGAACGGCAGGCTGGCGATGAACCGGGCGGATTCCTCGCGGAGCTCCGGGTCCAGGCCGCCCTGGACGATGCCGAACAGGGCCTGGTCGGTCCGCGTGTGGGCTGCGAGCGAGCGCTCCGCCCAGCGGTGCGTCCGGTGCATGGCGTCCTCCACCTCCCGCCGGGGCGAGCTGGGGAAGACCGGCTGGTCGAAGGCGACCGCGATGTCCGGTCCGAGCGCCTCCTGCACGGCGATGGAGTGCTCCGGGGTGAACCGGTGCGTCGAACCATCGAGGTGGCTCTTGAAGGTCACACCACCGTCGTCGATGACCCGCAGGTCACCCAGCGAGACCACCTGGTAGCCGCCGGAGTCCGTGAGGATGGGCCGGTCCCAGCCCATGAAGTGGTGCAGTCCCCCAAGGTCCCGGATCCGCTCGTGGCCCGGTCGCAGGTAGAGGTGGTACGTGTTGGCGAGCACGATCGTGGCGCCGGCGGCGGCAACCTCGTCCGGATGGAGCGCCTTGACGGTGGCGTTGGTGCCCACCGGCATGAACTGGGGCGTCTCCACCTGGCCGTGGGGCAGGGTGAGGCGCCCGAGGCGGGCGCGCGTGGACCCGTCCGCGGGCGGCGGGACGAGGACCTCGTAGCTGGCGGCGCCGGTCATCGGCTTCCTAGCGCGCCAGACCGTCATCCCAGAGCGCCTGCATCTCCGGTTCCGCACGGCGCGGAGCGGGGATCTCGAAGCCCAGGGACGCGAGATGGGAGCGGGCCGCCTCGGTGGCGATCCGGCCCTGCGGCGTGCGATCCAGGAAGCCCAGGCGCAGGAGGAACGGCTCATAGACGTCCTCGATCGTCTCCGGCTCCTCGGCGAGGACGGCGGCGAGCGCCTGCACGCCCACCGGACCGGACCCGAACTTCTGGATGATGGCGGCGAGCAGCTTGCGATCGGTGGCATCGAGCCCGAGGTCGTCGATCTCGAGGATCGCCATCGCCTCGATGACGGAGCGCTGGTGGATGGTCCCGTCACCGTGGACCTCGGCGTGGTCCCGGACGCGGCGGAGGAGACGGTTCACGATCCGGGGCGTGCCGCGTCCGCGAATGGCGATCAGGCGGGACGCGTCGGCGTCGATCTCCACGCCCAGGATGCGCGCCGAGCGCGCGACGATGGCGGTCAGCTCGTCCTCGCCGTAGAAGTCCAGCCGGTACGTCATGCCGAACCGGTCCCGGAGCGGGCCGCTGATCCGGCCGGCGCGGGTGGTGGCCCCGACGACCGTGAACGGCTTGAGCGAGAGGCGCAGGCTCCGGGCGCTGGGTCCCTTGCCGATCATCACATCGAGCGCGTAGTCCTCCATCGCCGGGTAGAGGATCTCCTCCACGGCCCGGTTGAGCCGGTGGATCTCGTCGATGAACAGGACATCGCGCTCGTCGAGGGCGGTGAGGATCGCCGCGAGATCCCCTGCCCGCTCCACGGCGGGGCCGGACGTGTAGCGGACGTTGACGCCGAGCTCACGGGCGATGATCGTGGCCAGTGTCGTCTTGCCGAGACCCGGCGGTCCGTACAGCAGGACGTGGTCGGCGGCCTCCCCTCGCCCCTTCGCCGCGGCAAGGAGCACGTCCAGGCTCGCCTTGACATCCCGCTGGCCGATGTACTCGGCCAGGGTGCGCGGGCGGAGCGAGCCCTCCACGGCGAGCTCACCGGTGTCGGTGGCATCCGCCGCGAGCAGGCTCATCGGGTCGTCGGTCATCGGGCGGAGTCTAGCAGGATCGCGTCCATATCGTACAGATGTTCTAACGCCTCACGATGCCGCACCGGCGGCCAGGCCCTCGATCCACGGCAGCAGGGCTGCGGGTGCCGGCATCGCCTCGATCTCGGCCCAGATCTCGGCTGCACGGGCAGCCCACGACGGCTCCGCGAGCATCGCAGTGGCGGAATCGTGGATCGCATCCGGGCCCCGTTCCCCCGCCCGCAGCACGCGCGCCACGCCTGCGGCCTCGCAGCGGGCGGCGTTCTCGGGCTGGTCGGCCGCGATCGGCAGCATGAGCATCGGGACGCCGCAGCCGAGCGCCGCGAGCATGGTGCCCGAGCCACCGTGGAACACCACCAGGTCGCACGCGGGCAGGAGCCGCGACATCGGCAGGTAGGCGGCCACGTGAACGTTGGCGGGCTGCGGGCCGAGCCTTGCCGGATCGAGGTCGGCCCCGATGGTGGCCACGATCTCGGCATCGAGCGGGGCGAGCGCGGCGATGATCTCGGCCACACCGGCGGCACGCGCAGGACCCACGGTCCCGAGCGTCACGGCGACGCGCTTGCGGGCTCCTCGGGGCGCCTCGAGCCAGGCGGGCACGTCGAACCCGACCTCGTCGAGCGGGACCGGGCGCAGGTCGCGCGCACCCGCGGGCATCGGGTCCTCGGGGTTGCGCAGCGAGGCAGGCCGGGTGGCGAGGTACCCGTGGCGGTGCCAGCGGGCGAGGTCCGGGTCCGCAGGCAGCCCCACGCGCTCGATGATCCGCCCGAGCGGCTCCACCGACAGGCGGCGCATGACCCCGCGCCAGGCCGTTGCCTGCAGCGCGATATGCGGGATGCCGAGCGACTCGGCGGCGAGCCACGTTCCCTGCTCGCTGTCGTCGTGGATCAGGATGTCGGGCCGCCAGGTGCGGGCAAGGTCGAGCAGGGCATCGGCCATGGCGGGGGCCACGAAGCCGGCAAACCCCTTGGACCAGATCGTGACCGCGAGGTGGCGCCCGGTGAGGCCGGCGGACTCCGGCACGGCGGCGAAGACCGCCGGCAGGTCCGCTGGACCGGCTTCGACATGGGCAAGCCCGGAGACGGCGAGCACAGGCTCCAGCGAGCGACCGCCCAGGACGACGACGTCGTGACCGGCGTCACGCGCGGCGATGGCAAGGGGCAGCAGCGGGAGCAGGTGGCCGAGCGCCGGATTGGCCGCGAACGAGATCCTCATGCCCGGGAATCTACATCGCCGGCCATGCCCCCGAACGATCCTGCTCCCGGGGCCCGTCGGGGCGGTCGCTAGTCCCGAAGGAGGGTCCGCAGGGCGGCCTTGACGCGCTCCTCGAGCCCGGCCCCGACCGCCGGGTCCGTGACCGCGAGACGGGACGCCTCGCGCGCCTCGCCCAGGGAATAGCCCAGCGCCTGGAGCGCAGCGACCACCTCGTTCTCGGAGGCGGTCAGGACCGAGCCCGCGGAGCCTGCGGCGATCCCGGCCGCCGAGACCTTCTCCTTGAGCTCGAAGATGATCCGCTCGGCGGTCTTCTTGCCGATGCCGGGGATCGAGGTCAGCACCGCCGAGTCCTGCTGGAGGATCGCGAGCTGCAGGTCAGCGGTCGCGCGTGAGCCCACGATCGCCATCGCCACCTTGGGCCCGACGCCGGTCACCGTGAGCAGCAGGTTGAAGAAGCCCAGCTCCTCCGCGTTGCGGAACCCGAACAGTGCCTGCTGGTCCTCGCGGACGAGGTGGTAGGTGTGCAGCTTGAGGCGCCCGCCCGGAACGGCCGTCGCGATCACGGCGGGTGCGGCGAAGATCCGGTAGCCGATGCCACCGGTCTCGATGACCAGGGAATCGGCGGCGATCGCCCCGACCACTCCCTCGACCGACGCGATCACGGTCCTCTCCCCTGCCCTAGCGGGCCTTGCGCTCTGCGGCGGTGGGCTTCGGCCGGGATCCGCCCTCGGCCGCGAGTGCCTCACGGACGGCGCGCTCGTAGCGTGTCTCACCACGGGTGATGGGCGCGATCGCCGAGCGGTCCATGACGGTCGCCTTGGCATTCGCGCCGGCGTTGAGCCGGTCGCCGGGCCGCTCCGTGTTGGCGAGGCAGATGGCGGCCGCCAGGGCGTCCGAGGTGTCGTCCGGGGTGGGGACCTCGTCGAGCTTGAGGATCACCGCGACCATTCGTCCCACCTGCTCCTTGTCGGCGGCCCCGTAGCCGGTGACGGCCATCTTGATCTCGTTGGGGGTGGCCTCCCGCACCGGGATGCCGGCCTGTGCCGCGGCGAGGAGCACGACGCCGCGCGCCTGCCCGACGCCGAACGCACTCTGGGCGTTGCGCGAGAAGAAGAGGCGCTCGACGGCGATGACGTCCGGGCTGTGCGTCTCGATCAGCTCGGTGACCTCGGTGTGGATCGTCAGCAGGCGCTGTGGGAGCGCGGCGTCGGCGGACGTGTGCACGCAGCCGTAGTCGATGGCGCGCAGGTCCGAGCCCGTCCGCTCGACGATGCCCCACCCCAGGGCGGCCGTTCCGGGGTCCACCCCGAGAACGATCACCCGGCGAACTCGGCGAGAAGCTCTTCGGGGATGTCCGCGTTCGTGGTCACGCGCTGGACGTCGTCGAGATCCTCGAGCGACTCCACGATCCGCATGACCTTGCGGAAGTGCGACGCCTCGAGGACCGTCGTCTGCTTGGCGATCATCGCGGACTCGGCGTCCTCGACCTTGCAGCCGGCGTCCTCGAGCGCCTTCCGGACCGTGTACAGGTCGGAGGGCTCGGTCCAGATCTCGATCGGGTCCGCCTCGGTGTCCACGTCGGCAGCGCCGGCGTCGATGGCCATCAGGGCCACCTCGTCGGGGTCCGTCCCGTCCCGCGGGACGGTGATGAGGCCCCGGACCTCGAACTGCCAGGCGACCGCACCGGACCCGGCCAGCTGCCCGCCGGACTTGGTGAAGATCGCCCGGACCTCGGCCGCGGTGCGGTTCCGGTTGTCGGTTGCCGCCTCCACGAGGACCGCGATGCCGCCGGGGCCGTAGCCCTCGTAGACGATCTCCTCGAACTGCTCGGCCTCGCCTCCACCGGTCGCCTTCTCGATCGCCCGCTTGATGTTGTCGAGGGGCATGTTGATCGAGCGCGCCTTGTCCACGGCCAGGCGAAGACGGTAGTTGGCGTCGGCGTCACCGCCGCCAGCCCTCGCCGCAACCGCGATCTCGCGGGCGACCTTGGTGAACATGGCGCTGCGCTTGGAGTCGTTGACGCCCTTCTGGCGCTTGATCGTTGACCACTTGGAATGTCCTGACATCGGGCGGGAGTATACCGACTATCATCGGAGGCAAGGGAACCGACACCCGGACGGCCGCCGATCGACACCCGACGGCCACCGGTCCCGCGTCTCCACCAGCGCACCAGCGCCTACGTCCCGCCGCGACCGGACAGCCCGGTCAGGCGGGAGAACGAACCGAGAGGAACCGCGCGCGATGACGTTGAAGAGCCACGACCTCGCCACCATCCGCAGCGTCGTGCTCGCCGGCCACGCCGGCAGTGGCAAGACGACCCTGGCGGAGCAGGTCCTGTTCCGTGCCGGCGCCATCCCGCGCCTGGGCAAGGTCGACGACGGCACCGCGCACCTGGACTACGAGCCCGAAGAGCAGAAGCAGCACCGCTCGCTCTCGCTGGCCGTCGGCACGTTCGAGCACGGCGAGCACGAGATCACGGTCGTGGACACCCCCGGGTACCCGGACTTCGTCGCCGAGATGGTCGAGGGCTTCCACGCCGCGGACGCCGCGCTCTACGTGGTGGACTCCTCCGGACACATCGAGTCGGGCCTCGAGGCCGCGGTCAAGACCGGCCGCGCGACGAACACCGCCGCCTGCTTCGTCATCAACAAGTGCGACCGCGAGAACGCGGACCCGATCCGCGTCCTCGACGAGCTGCGCGCCGCCTTCGGCACCAAGGTGGCCCCGCTGCACCTCGCCATCGGCGCTGCCGAGACGTTCACCGGCTACGTGGACCTCGTCCACCGCAAGGCCTGGACGTTCGAGGGCGGCAAGGAGGTCGAGATCCCCATCCCGGCCGAGATGGCCGACGAGGTGGCCTCCCGCCGCGACCAGCTGCTCGAGGCGGCGGCCGAGGCCGACGACGCCGTCTTCGAGAAGTATCTGGCCGAGGAGGAGATCTCCGACGCCGAGCTCGATGCCTGCCTCCACAAGGGTGTGCGGAACTCGGTGCTGGCCCCCGTGCTCGTCGCGTCTGCCGCCAAGGGCATCGGCCTCACGGCGCTGCTCGACGCCATCGTCCGCTACCTGCCCTCGCCCGAGGAGGAAGGCCCGTACGCGGCAACCGACAAGGCCGGCAAGGACGTGCAGGTCGAGGCGTCCTCGGGCCAGTTGCTCGTGCGCGTGTTCAAGACCGCCGCCGACCCGTTCGTCGGCCGGCTGACCTACCTGCGCGTGCTCTCCGGAACGCTCAAGAGCCAGGGCACGGTCTTCAACGCAGGCAAGGGCGAGGACGAGCGCATCGGGCAGCTGCTGTACCTCCATGGCAAGGAGCAGGAGCCGGCCGCGGAGCTGCGCGCGGGCGAGATCGGCGCCATCGCCAAGCTCGGCCTGACCGAGACCGGCGACACCCTCACCAGCCGCGATGCGGGCCTCAGGCTCGGCGACATGCTGTTCCCGGACCCGACCCTCCAGGTCGCCATCGACCCGGTCTCCAAGGCGGACCTCGACAAGATGGGCACGGCCCTCCAGAAGATGCTCGAGGAGGAGCCCTGCGCTCGCGTCGAGCGCTCCGGGACCGGCGAGCAGATCCTGCGTGCCATCGGCGAGGCGCACGTCGCCGCCATCTGCGACCGCCTCAAGCGCAAGTTCGGTGCGGCCATCGCCACCCGCACGCCCACGGTCCCGTACCGCGAGACCATCCGCGGCACCACCAAGGTGCACGGCCGCTACAAGAAGCAGACCGGCGGCCACGGCATGTTCGGCGACGTCTGGATCGAGCTCGAGCCGAACCCCGCCGCCGGCGTGGACTTCGCGGAGAAGGTCGTTGGCGGCTCCGTGCCGAAGAACTTCTTCGCGGGCATCGAGAAGGGCGTCCGCGAGACGGCCGCCGAAGGCGTCCTGGCGGGCTTCCCGCTGATCGACTTCAAGGCGACCCTGTACGACGGCTCGTTCCACCCGGTGGACTCCAACGAGCTCTCGTTCAAGCTCGCGGCCTCGATGGCCCTCAGGGAGGGCGTCCTGCAGGCCAAGCCAGTGCTCCTCGAGCCGATCATGGTCGTCGCGATCCACATCCCCGAGAAGTACATGGGCGAGGTCAACCGGGACCTCAACGGCCGGCGCGGTCGCGTGCTGGGCATGGACCTCGCGGACGGGATGCAGGTCATCAGCGCCCACGTCCCCCAGGCGGAGCTCTTCTCGTACGCTACGGAGCTGCGCTCGCTGACCGGCGGACGGGGCACCTTCAGCGCGGTGCCGGACCATTACGAGGACGTTCCGTCCAGCATCGCCGAGAAGGTCATCGAGGCGCACCGGAAGGATCACCACCCCGAGGGCCACTGATCCTCGACTGCCGGTCGATGGGGCGGTGACGGACCTCGGACCGGTTGATGCCGGCGGCGTGGAGCCGCC